>SFOF01000057.1 GCA_004552515.1 Clostridiales bacterium | reverse complement strand
TATGACGTAAATAATACAAGCACCGACGCGCTTTTTTCACATTTTGGCGGCGGTTTCGCCCGCGATGGACTGGAAATGCGCTCAAAAGCGCGGTATAATGGACACAGTGAATATCGTCAAAGGAGACTGCGACCTATGGATCAGGAAAAGCTGCTGTCGCTGCTCATGCAATACGACCTTGTCTCCGGCAGCGAGATCGCCCGCCCCATGGGCGTCACGCGCGCCGGCGTATGGAAGGCCATCGACGCGCTGCGCGCACAGGGCTATAACATCGTATCCGTGCCCCGCAAGGGCTATCGTCTCGAGCCGCCGGAGAACGCCGTCTGGCCGTCCTGCATACGCGCTCATCTGAAGGCGAAATGGATCGCGCGGCGCATCGACTATTACGACGCGACCGGCTCCACCAACCGCATCGCCCGCGCGCTGGGCAGCGAGGACGCGTCGGCTGCGCCGCACGGCACGCTGGTCATCGCCGACGAGCAGGAATCCGGCCGCGGCCGCATGACGCGCTCCTGGATCTCCAAAAAGGGCGACGCCGTGCTGATGAGCCTGCTCCTGCGCCCCCAAAACACCGCGCCCGATGAGGCCGCCGTGCTGGTTCAGGTCACGGCGCTGGCCGTGTGCGAGGCCTGCCGCTCTCTGGGCGCACCCGCGCTGATCAAATGGCCCAACGACATCGTCGCGGACGGCCTGAAGCTGTGCGGCATCCTGCTGGAAATGAACGCGGACATGGATCAGGTGCATTACGCCGTGGCGGGCATGGGGCTGAACGTTCTCGGCAGTCCCCGCTGCGAGGACATTCCCCACGCCGGCTGTCTGGCCGAGGTCTGTCCCCGCGTGCCCAGCCGCGCCGAGGCCGCCGCGCGCATCCTCGAGCAATATGAAAAATACTACGATCTCTGGGCGAAGGGCGGCGCGTCCGCCATACGGCCTTTCTATGAGGAGCGGTGCGTCACACTGGGACGGCGCGTCCGCGTCTCCGGCCTGACCGAGACGTTCGAGGGCACGGCGCGCGCGCTGACGGCAGACGGCTCGCTCGAGGTCGTAACCGACGCGGGAGAGAAACGCGTCGTGCGCGCGGGCGATGTGTCCGTGCGCGGCATCATGGGCTATGTCTGACGGGAGGAAACGCGCATGATTCGCGGGCTGGGCATCGATCTTATGGACGTTGAGCGCATCCGAAGCGCCCTCGAGCGCCATCCGCGCTTCCTCACGCGCGTCTATTCGCCCGCGGAACAGGAAGCAATCTTGCGGCGCGGCGCCGAGACGGCGGCAGGCTATTTCGCCGCCAAGGAGGCCGTTGCCAAGGCGCTGGGCACGGGCTTTCGCGGCTTCACCACACGCGATATTTCCGTCGAGCCGGACGCGCTGGGCCGTCCCGCCGTACGGCTTTCAGGCGGCGCGCTCGAGCGGCTTCACACGCTGGGCGCTCAGAGCGTCATGATCTCCATCACGCACACGGGCGGTTTCGCCGCCGCCGTCGCGGTGATCGAGTAAAGCGCGCACGGACGCGTGTTTTCGGCGGCTGCGGTGATCGAGCAAAGACCTTCGCTTTTCACCCTCAACGGCCGCTTGTCTTCCCGCCAATGCGCCGAAGGGCGACGGCAGACTCGAAGCGCAGGAGCGTTCGCCGCGCCATGCGCCCTTCCACGCGCGGGCATTCAATATGAACGCGGCAGAATCGCGCGCCCCGCTTCCGTTTTCGCCGTGATTGAGCGGCGTGTCGGACGCAGCGCGTTTCTCCTGCGCGGGATTTTCGGGAAGCCGCCTCAACGCCGTCAGCTACCGTTCCGCACGCGGCCCATGAAAAACGCGGCGGACGCGCGTTCCAGCCGCCTCAAGCGAAGGGCGGTTCTCAGCCCTGCTTTCTCACGCGGGTTTTGTTCTTTTTGACGGCGATGAGCACCGGCGGGTCGCCCGACTGATTGAGATAGGCGCGCGCCATCACGTCGTATTTTTCGCCGGGCAGGGCGCGTCCCCACGCGATCAGCCTGTCCAGCTCGTCGCGTCCCTCGGGATGGCCGGGATAGATGCAGATCGTCATCAGCGCGCCCTCCTTCAGCTTGTCGAGCGCCGCGTTCACGGCGGTCAGCGTGGTTTCGGCGCGGGTGCGCAGCGCCTTGTCCGTGCCGGGCAGCCAGCCCAGATTGAACACAGCCGCGTCCACCGGCTCGCCCACCAGTTCGGCGATGTGCTCGTGCCCGGCGTGGAACAGCGTCGCGCGGTTTTCAAGTCCCGCCGCCGCCAATCTATCGCGCGTGCGGTTGACCGCCTCGAGCTGTATGTCGAAGCCGTAGACATGACCGCTCTCGCCCACCAGCTCGGCCAGCCATTGCGTGTCGTAGCCGTTGCCCATCGTCGCGTCGATCACGCGCGCGCCCGGCTCGACGGCCTGACGGATCAGTTCCTCGGCCCAGTGCCGCGCGCTCTTAAAATCAAAATTCATCGCCTTACGTTCTCCTTTTCATTCGTGGTCGAAAAATCACTCAATGGAAGGCTCTTCACGGGCCGCAATGGAACCGCCATACGCCCGTCAAAGGAAAAAAAACGCATTTCCGAGCCATGCGCCGAAAGCGCTCACGGCCTTGCCGGAAGCGAAACGATCATGAAGCGTCATCGGCTCTGCGAATGCCAACGGGCAGAGCCGCCGCAAAGCCGCTCGAGCGACCCTTGAAGCCCGATCCCGGCGCGCCAAAGTCGTCGGATTCGCCGCCCGAAAAAAACGCATCGACAGGAGGACTCATCATGCGCACGCTCGTTACGCCCGAGGGAATGTACGCTCTGGAAAGGCGCTGCTTTTCCGGCGGCACGCCTTCGATTGCTCTCATGCGCCGCGCCGCCGACCGGCTGGCCGAGGCGTTTCAGACGCATTTCGGCGCGTTTGCCGGAAAATCCATCGCCGTAGCCTGCGGACGCGGCAACAACGGCGGCGACGGCTACGCGTTCTCCGTGCTCGCAGCCAGAGCGGGCGCGCGCGTCACGCTGCTGACCGCCTGCGACACATCCGCGCTCCGGGGCGACGCGCTCACCTGCGCGCGGGAGGCGTTCGCGCTGAACATTCCCCGCCTGAGCGCCGACCGGCTGAATGAAATTGCACGGCCGGACGTGTGGGTGGACGCGCTCTTCGGCATCGGACTGAACAGGCCGCTCGACGCTTTTTACGCCGCGCTCATCAATCGCGTCAACAGGGATCACGCCGCAGGCAGCCGCGTCATGGCCATCGACGCGCCGTCCGGCCTGAACCTGACCAGCGGCCGCATGATGGGTGCGTGCGTCGCCGCCGATGTAACCGTGACGTTTGAATACGCCAAAACCGGCCATTACCTCGCCGACGGACTGGATCAATGCGGCCTGATCGACGCGCGGCCGCTCGAAACAGGCCTGGCGCCCGATGAGCCGATTCGCCTGATCGAGCCGTGCGACGCGATCGCCGCGCTGCCCGAGCGCCGCCGCAACATCCACAAGGGATCGTGCGGCCATCTGCTGATCGTCGCGGGATCGCAGGGCATGGCCGGAGCCGCGCACTACGCCGCCCGCATGGCGCTGCGCATGGGCGCGGGGCTGGTCACGCTGGCCTGTCCGCGCTCGATCGTGCCGGTGCTGCAAACGCTCGTGCCGGGCGCGATGGCCGTTTCCCTGCCCGAGGAAAACGGCGCGATCAGCCGGGACGCGCTGCCCGTGCTCAGGGACGCGCTGCGCGGCAAAACCGCCGTCGCCGCCGGGCCGGGATTGTCGCGCCGCGCCGCCCCGGAAATCGTGGAGACGATCCTGACGTGCGGCCTGCCCGCCGTGATCGACGCGGACGCGCTCAATCTGATCGCCGAAAACGCGCCGCTCAGGCCCCTGCTCAGGCCCTGCCACGTCCTCACGCCGCATCCGGGCGAGGCCGCGCGGCTCATCGGCGCGCTGAGCGACCCCATCGAGGACGCCAAACGGCTCCATGCGCTGGGCGCGACAGCGCTGCTGAAGGGTGCGTCGAGCGTCGTCGCGGGCGAAAGCGGCCTGTATCTGAGCGCGTCGGGCTGCGGCGGCATGGCGACCGGCGGCAGCGGCGACGTGCTGACCGGCATGATCGGCGCGCTGCTGGCACAGTCTGTCGCTCCCGAAACGGCGGCCTGGGCGTCCAGCGAGCTGCACGGCCTTGCGGGCGAAGCCGCCGCGCGCGCCCTGACCGAAACCGCCATGACTGCCTCCGATCTGATCGACTGCTGGCCCGAAACGCTCAAGGCGCTTTCACGGCAATGCGGCAGAGCCCGGCTGTAGACTGCCGTTTCTTGCCGCGCGTAGCTCGGGCGATATTCCTCCACCCGCATTGGTTTTTCGCCGCCCCAGGGTTTGCCGGGCCGCAGCGCATCGTTTCGGATGAGAAACTCCCGCGGCAGACCGCGCCCGCAATGCGCCGGTTCATCCGCGCTCGATCATCTCGCCGCATGTCGCGAATCTCAAAAAGTAGCGCATGACAGTGAATAGAGTCCTCCGCGCGCCCGCTTACTCCCCGTCCGCGCCGAGGACGCGCCGCGCAATCTGCCGCGCCGTGGGCGTGGCCGCAACGCCGCCCTCGCCCGTCTCGCGCAGACAGGCCGGCATCTGATCGCCCACCGACTGCATCGCGTCGATCACCTCGTCGGTCGGGATGGGACTGCGCAGCCCGGAAAGCGCCATGTCCGCCGCGGAAAACGCGTTGGCCACGCCGCCGACATTGCGATAGACGCACGGAATCTCGACCAGCCCGGCCACGGGATCGCACACCAGTCCCATGCTGTTCATCAGCGCAAAGGAGCAGGCCTGCGCGCACATATCGGCCGTGCCGCCGCGCAGCTCGACCAGCGCCGCCGCCGCCATGGCCGCCGCGCTGCCGCACTCCGCCTGACAGCCGCCCGCCGCGCCGGATATGCTCGCCCGCCGCGCGATGATCTGGCCGAACATCGCCGCAGTGAGCAGCGCGTCGGTCAGCTGATCGTCGGTAAGATGATATTCCTCCTGCGCCGTCAGAAGCGCCGCCGGAAGAATACCGCACGAGCCGGCCGTGGGCGCGGCCACGATGCGCCCCATGCCCGCGTTGCACTCGGCCACGGCCATGGCGCGCGCCGCCGCGCGGGCCAGCAGCGGGCCGCCCGCCGTTTTGCCCTGCGCCGCCGCGTCGAAAAGACGCGCCGCCTGCCCGCCGGTCAGCCCGGAGAGCGAGCGCCGCTCGGCGTTCATACCCACTCTGACCGAATCGCGCATGACGTCCAGATAACGCGCCATGCGCGCGCGCACAGCGGCCACGTCCGTCCTGTCCTGCTCGGCCTGACACTGCGCCGCCACGCGCGATATTTTGCCGTCCCCCGCCTTTTCCAGCAGGGACGCGATGGAATCGTCCATAATGATTGTTCTCCTTTCAATGGGAACGTCGTAAAGAGGAAGGCCCGCAAGTCCCCTTCGGATATTGCGTGAAGCGCCCGGCGGCTCGTTTCATGGTCCCCGGCGCTGAAAGAGCCGTCCGATGCGCTTTTTTCGAGCCGCGCTCTAGTCCGCTCTGAGCAGCGTCACCGATTCGACGCCCTTCATCACCTTGAGCGCCGCGACGATCTCGTCCGGCGGCAGCTCGTCCAGCTCCATGGTGGTCATGGCCTTGCCGCCCGCCGCGCTGCGCGCCACCTGCATCGTGGCGATGTTGACCGGCGCGCCCGCCAGCAAACTGCTCACCCGCGCGATGATGCCGGGCGTATCGCGGTGCGCGATGATCAGCGTGTGCTTCTGCGCCGTCACGCGCAGACTCAGCCCATCGATCTCGCGAATCTCGATGCTGCCGCCGCCCACCGACGCGCCAGTCACCTCGATCCGCTTTCCGCTCACGCCCCTCAGGCGCAGCCGCACCGTGTTGGGATGCGCGCCCTTTAACTGGATTTCCTCGAAGGTAACGCTCAGGCCGCGCCGTTTCGCTTCGTCAAGGCTGTCCCGCAGCCGCGCGTCGTCCGCGGCGACGTCCATCAGCCCGCCCACGACCGCACGATCCGTGCCGTGTCCGCGCCATGTCCGCGCAAACGAGCCGCAGAAGCCCACGCGCGCCTCGGCCACGTCCTCGCCCAGCAGCCGCCTGGCCACGCAGCCAATGCGCGCCGCGCCCGCCGTATGCGAGCTGGACGGCCCGATCATCACCGGCCCAACGATGTCAAAGAGGTTCATTTCCGTATCCATAGCATCGGCCTCCCGCCCGTCTGGTTCAAAATGGTATCCGTTATCCCCATTATAGCACGACTTTCGCCGTCCGGCAACCGCGCGGAGCGGCGTTCCGCAAGGAGGATATGCCCCATGTTCCACACAACCATTATTCCCGCAAGCTCGCTCGAAAAACCGTTCCTCGACCGCGCGCTGCCCCGCTGCAATCGCGGCGAAATGTTCAAAAACGAGCTGTTTTCCTTCCAGTTCGCCTTCAAGGCCGATCCGAAGGGCGCTTCAAACAACCCCAACTTCATCAACGCGCGCTTTGAGATCGACTCGCCGCTGCGGCCCTGGCTCACGCTCGGTCTGGTCGGTCATGTCGGCGTGACCATGCCCTGCTACGCCCGCTATGATCAGGATTATCTCGGCCACGCGCCGGGACTGTATCCCGATCCGATCGAGCCGCTCTGCGAGGGCGACGTTCACATCTATGTCGGCAAGTGGCGCTCGATCTGGGCGGCCGTTCAGGGCACGGACGAGCTGGCGGCGGGCGAATATCCCGTCACGCTCTCGCTCTATGACAAAAAGGACGATTTGCTGCTTGCCCGCGAGACGTTCACCGTGCGCGTAATGAACGCCAGCCTGCCCGTTCAGACCTTCCCCTGCACCAACTGGCTGCATTTCGATTCGATCGCCAACGCGCACAACGTCCCCATGCTGTCCGAGCCGTTCTGGGCGCTGCTGGAGAAATACGTCGCGCTGGCCGTGGCGGGCGGCACGAATCTGCTGCTCACGCCCTGCTTCACGCCGCCGCTGGATACGCCCGTGGGCGGCGAGCGCATGACGGCGCAGCTGGTCGGCGTAACGGTGAATAACGGCGCATACTCGTTTGATTTTTCCAGGCTCGAGCGCTTTGTGCGCCTGGCGCAGCGCTATGGCAGCGTCTATTTTGAGCACAGCCATCTCTTTACGCAGTGGGGCGCGGCGCACGCGCCGAAGATCATGGCCACTGTGGACGGCGTGGAAAGGCGCATCTTCGGCTGGGAAACCGACGCGTGCGGCGACGAATACCGGCTCTTCCTCGAGGCCTATCTGACGGCGCTCACGGCCTTCCTCAAAGAGCGCAGTCTCACCGATCGCTTCTTCTTTCACGTCTCCGACGAGCCGGAGAAAAAGCATCTCGCCGTCTATGCGCACGGGCACAGGCTGCTCTCCCGTTTCGTCGATCCCGCGCGCATCATCGACGCGCTCTCCGACGTCGATTTCCTCGAGGAGGGCGTGATCCAGACCCCTGTGGCCGTCACCACCAGCGTGCCCGATTTTCTTGGCAAGACCGACAGTCTGTGGGCGTATTACACCGGCGGCCAGAGCGTCAATCTGCCCAACCGCCTGATCGCCATGCCGCAGCGCCGCAACCGCACGCTGGGCTTCCAGCTGTACGCGCTGGACGTCAGGGGCTTCCTGCACTGGGGCTTTAACTTCTATTATAATCAGCTCTCGAAAAAGCCGGTCAATCCCTTAGTCTCGCCGGACGCGCTGGGCGATTTTGTCGGCGGCACGTCCTATCTGGTGTATCCCGGCGAAGGCGGCCCCGTGCCCTCGCTGCGCTATTACGCCTTCGCCGAGGCGATCAATGATCTGCGCGCGCTTCAGCTGCTCGAGTCGCTCTCCAGCCGCGAGGAGGCGCTTAATGTGCTGAAGGACGCGCTGAACGTCAGGGAGATCACGTTTGAAACCTGCCCGTCCTCCGAGGCGGCCTTCATCGAACTGCGCGAGGCGATCGACCGCGCGATCGAAGCGCGGCTGAAATAATAGGACGGCTGAGATCAAATCGGCGCGGCTGAGTACAACGAAGCGTTGACAGCCGCCGTCCCCTGCGATACTATTATTAAGGAGAATATGCCATGAAAACGCTTGAAACCGACCGGCTGATCCTGCGCCCGTTCCGCGAAAGCGACGCCGAGGACTTTTACGCCTATGCGCGCGTCGAGGGCGTGGGCGAGGCCGCCGGCTGGGCGCACCACAGAAGCATCGACGAATCCCGCGCCATACTGACCGATTTCATCAAAAAGGACGACGTTTACGCGCTCGAGCTGAAGCAGACGGGGCGCGTGATTGGCTCATTGGGGCTGCATGCCGTCAACAACGGCGAAGAGTACAACCCTCAGCGCGAGCTGGGCTATGTGCTTTCCCGCGACCATTGGGGAAAAGGGCTGATGAGCGAGGCCGCCGCGCGCGCCGTTTCATACGCCTTCGAGGACATGGCGCTCAATACGCTCTGGTGCGCCCATTTTATCGACAACGACCGCTCCCGCCGCGTGATTGAAAAGACCGGCTTCCGCTATCTCAAGCCGTTTTTCTACGACACGCGCGACGGCCGCCATCTGGAATCGATGCTCTACATCCTCCCCCGTGAGGACTATGAAAACAGACTCAAAACGACCAAAGGAGCGTGAAAACAATGATTTCCTACAACAGGGACGAACTGCGCGACCGCATATACGCCTGCTGGCTGGGCAAGAACATCGGCGGCACCATGGGCACGCCCTACGAGGGACAGCAGCAGCTCAACGACATTCAGGGCTTCGTCACCAAGCCCGGCGAGGTGCTGCCCAACGACGATCTCGACCTTCAGCTGGTCTGGCTGCGCGCCATGGACGAGGTTGGCCCCGAGGCAATCGATTCGAAGGTGCTGGCCGAATACTGGATCAGCTTCATCGGCCCCAGCTGGAACGAATACGGCCTGGGCAAGAGCAATCTGCGCGCGGGCATCGTGCCGCCGATGAGCGGCGAGCTGTACAACGAGGAATGGAAGCACTCCAACGGCGCGTGGATCCGCACCGAAATCTGGGCGTGTACGCATCCCGGCAGCCCGGACAAGGCCGCCCGCTGCGCCTTTGAGGACGCCTGCGTCGATCACGGCCTGGGCGAGGGCACCTATGCCGCCGTGTTCGTCGCCGCGATGCAGTCGGCCGCGTTCGTCATCAATGATCTGCGCACGCTGATCGACATCGGCCTGTCGAAGGTGCCGGAAAGCTGCCATCTGGCCAACTACATCCGCGCCACCGTCAAGGCCTATGACGACGGCATGAGCTGGCAGGACTGCCGCGAAATGCTGCTCAAAATGAACGAGGAAACCGGACTGGGCTGGTTCCAGGCGCCCGGCAACGTGGCCTTCACCATCCTCGGCCTGCTCTGGGGCGAGTGCGATTTCAAAAAGTCGATGATCATCGCCATTGACTGCGGCGACGACACCGACTGCACCGGCGCGACGGTCGGCTCCCTTCTGGGCATCATGTACGGCATGAAGGCCATTCCCGAGGACTGGCGCGCGCATCTGGGCGATTCGATCGTCACCGTGTCCACGATCAACGGCCACGGCTATTTCCCGAAATCCTGCACCGAGCTGACCGACTGCGTGCTCAGCCTGATGGCCGCCACCATGCGCACGCCCAACGAAAAGCTGGCGCACCACGGCGCGCAGTTCGTTCTGACCGACGGCAAGACCGACTTCGGCGGCCTGACCGCACAGGACATGACCGGCGGCCCCATCGCCGCGGAGCTGGAGAAACGCGCGCGTTATTCCTTCACCGCCGACAACTGCTACGCCCATGCGCTGGTCGAATTCGAGCACGAGCCGGTCATTCAGGCGGGCGGCACGCTGACCTTTAAGCTCACCGCCACGCTGCGCACCACCATGGCCGATCAGAAGCTGTTCAACATCCACGTCTATCTGCCCGAGGGCTGGACGGCGCAGGGCCGTATGCACGTCCATGCGAGTATGCCCATCTGGTCGCACGACAACGTGCCCTACAGCTTGAAGAACGGCCACTCCACCACCGAGATCACGCTGACCGCGCCCGAGACGATCGCCGCGCAGAACCACGCCGTGATTGAGCTGCGCGTGGACGGCCGCCCGACCCCGCTGCTCATCCCGCTGACCATACTCGGCTGAGTAAAAAATCGCCGCGCCGCATAAAAATCGGAAGCCCGATATCCTGTCGGGCTTCCGATTTATTATAGGCCTTCCGTTACTTCATCAGCCGGTCATAGGCCGCCTGCTCAATTTCGGTCAGCTCGTCAACGCGAAGCGTCTTGAGCTGCGCCTGGAATTCATCCCACTGCGCGTCGATGTCCGCCGTGCCCTTGATAAACTGCGTCTTCATGGTTTTCAGATAGAGCAGTATGTCGTTATAGATCACGGCGCGCTTTTCAACCTCGTCCTCCGTGTAGATGCGTGTCGGCACGCCGTCCACATAGCTGAACTCGTTCGACCGCAGGCCCTTGGTGATGATGGAGGCCCAGCCGTAGGTCGCGTCCTCGATGATCGCGTCCAGCTGCTCGATGCTCTCGCAATGCTCCGCCAGGCCATAGATCGAATTGGGCGAAAGCACGTTGATCGTAAAGGCCGCGTTGACCGTCACCTTCTTCTGACGGAAATCC
>SFOF01000056.1 GCA_004552515.1 Clostridiales bacterium | reverse complement strand
TCCAGCTCGCCCATCAGCGCGATCATGGCCGCGTCGGAGCGCCCGTGAAGATCGGCCGTTATGCCGGTGATCGCCTGTCCGCACTGGCATTGCAGCCCCAGACCGGAGAGGGCGGCACGCACCTTTTCAGCCGTTTTGAACTCGGAAAACGCCGTTCCCGGCTCGCGCAGAACGCTGTGGCCGAGCGCGATGAAGGCGTCTCTGTTTTCGTCGATCGCTTCGCATATTTTCTTTTTCAGTGTCAGAAGATCGTCCATACCGTCAGTCCTCCGCGTGCGCCGCATGTTCATTTTCAGGATATCTTATAGTAAAAAGGGCTTGCGCGCGCAAGAAGCCCGCCGGGAAAAGCGCCGCCCGGCATGAAGTGTAAAAAGTTCAATACGCTCCTTGACATTCGATGGGATTCTGCCAGAATAGGAGATGCTCGCTCGGAGGGCACGTTGTTCAGAGAAACAGCAGCCGGATAAGGCGCAGACTGAGATGTCTGTTCCTTATCCGGCTTTTTTTGATGCAAAGGAGGAATATGAAATGGATCTTCTGAACGGCAACATCAAATCGCTCTACTTCAGGTATCTGTCCGCGGCCTTTGGCAGCGCGCTCATCTCGTGTATCTACGGCGTTGTGGACACGGCGATGGTCGGGCAGTATCACGGGCCGGAGGGCACGGCGGCGAGAGCCAGTATTTTACGGCGGCGGTAATCGGCTCGGCGATATCCTTTATTGTGATGCTGACGCACTTTGCCGACCGCAAAAATACGCTGCGGCTGGTGAAGCCGGAAAAGCTGCCCGGAAAGCTCCGAGAGATCTCCGTTACGGAGCTGCTGGTCGCGCTCTATGCGGCGTGGGTCATGCGCAGGGAGACGGCGGCGCTGGGCAGCGTCCGCGCCTGACGCGCGCGTATTCCTCATGGATTGGGAAACGCGCACAGGTTTCGGCGGCTGTTGTTTTCGATCCTGTTTTTTCCACGCTTGCGGTCGTTCCGGCTGGTTTGGCGGGATGCGATACGATTATTACAAATGAATTTGCGCGCCGTGTCGAGCGGAAAATTGTCTCACTCGGCTCGGCGGTATCCGAAGGGGAAGAGGACGCGTCGTTGTTGGGCGGCGCGCCCTCTTTTTGCACGGCGTTTCGATTTGATTGCGGCATAAAGCGCGAAAAGCGGGGGATAATGGAACATATTGAAAAATGATTCTTCTCAAAAGGAGTATAACCGTATGCGGCTGAACAACACGATGGACGACACATGGGAACGCCATGAAGCGCCGCTGGACGACAGAGCCATGGGCCAGCATATGCGCGCGCTGGCCGTGACGCTGAATGTCGATGGGCGCTCGTTTCTGGACGTTGCGCCGGCTCAGGCGTTTTCGGACATGATGACCACGGCGCTGCGGCTGGGCGCGCAGAGCGAATCGGTGGGCGCGGCGCTCGAGTGGCTGTGTGAAAACGGCCGGCTGGCGCAATCCTATATCTCGGCGCTGCTGCCCGAGGGACGGGGCGCTTCATTGCCCTCAAAGGGCGGCAAAACGCGCATACAGAGCCTCCTGACCGAGGTGGTGCGCCACAGCGACGCGGCCATCGACGAGCGGCGGCTGTGCGCCTGCCTCAGCGCGTTCGACGAGGTGCGCGCGCTGGAGATGAACGAGCTTTGGGCCGCGCCGTCTGCGCTGGCGGCCGTGCTGATGCGCGCCTGTCTCTCGGTGGGCGAACGCGCCGTTTCGACCGAACGCGAGCGGATTGCGGCGGCGCAGTGGGCCGAGGCGGGCGGCGATCTGAATACGCCCGGCCTCTTGAAGCGTTCCGGCGCGTTCTTTGAGGGCGCGCTGCACTATCTGCGCGAGCAGGATCTGCCCGATCAGCAGGCGGCGCTCAAGAGCTGGCTGGACGAGCGCGGCCGGTCGGCCGAGCAGATCTGCGCGCTGGAGCGCCGCGCCCAGTCGCTCGACCGACTGCGGCTCGACCATGCGCTCTCGACGCTGCGGATGCTCTCCGGCATCGACTGGAACCGCTGCTTTGCCGCCGTCAGCCGCACGGAGCAGATGCTATGCAAGGATCCCTCCGGCACATATCCCCGCATGGACGAGCAATCGCGCGCCCAGGTGCGAGAGCGCATCGTCGCGCTGTCCGCGCACTCCGACATCGGCGAGAACACGTTTGCCGCCGCCGCGCTGATCGCCGCCGAAAACGACGAGGGGCTTCGGCGCGAGATCACATGGTGGCTGGCGACCGACGAGGGCACGGCGGAGCTGCTGCGCGGCATGGGCGTGTCGGTTGCGCGCGTTCCCATGGTGCATCCCGATCCGCAGGCGCGCCTTTATCGCGCGGTTCTGCTGTTGACGGCGCTGATATTGACGCTTTATATTGGAAAATATGCCGGCGGGTGGGCGATTTGCGCGCTGCCCTGTCTGCTTGGTGCGCTGAATATGATCTTTGCGCGCGCCGCCGCCCGGCTGGTTCGTCCGCGGCGGCTGATGCGCTATAAGCTCGAGCGGCTGGGCGAGGATATGCGCACGCTGGTGATCGTGCCGGCGCTGCTTTCGTCGCCCGATCGCGCGAAGGAGCTGGCCGCAGAGCTGGAAACGCTGGGGTGTCTCGAGGACGACCCCATGCTGACGTTTGTCCTGCTGGGCGATCTGCCCGACGCGGAGGACGCGGTTATGCCCGAGGATCAGGCCATATTGGATGCGGCGCGGGATGCGATCGCCGCAATCGACGCGCGCGGCGGGAGAGCGGGCAAATACCGCCTGCTCACGCGCAAGCGCAGCCCCGTGCCGAACGAGCGCCGCTTTTCTGCGCATGAACGCAAGCGCGGCGCGATCAACGCGCTGATCGAGCTGCTCTGCGGGGGCGAAAACGCCTTCGAGCAGCCGGACGCCGCGCGCCTGGCCAGGGAAAAATACGCCTATATCGTCACGCTGGACGCGGGCACTCGGATGCTGCCCGGCACGGCGCACAGGCTGGTGGGCACGCTGGCGCTGCCGGTCAATCGGGCGCGGTACGCCATGCTGGCCCCCAAGCTGGAGCTGACGAGCGAGGCGACCGAAAACCGCTTTGCGCGCGCGATGGGCGGCGCGGGCGGCATGGACGGCTATGCGTCGGCGCAGTCCGATCTGTGGCAGGATCTGGCGGGCGAGGGCAGCTTCGGCGGCAAGGGCGTGATTGACGTGCGCGCCTTTCGCGAGGCCATGGCGGGCGCGCGTCTGCCGGACAATCGCATACTCAGCCACGACCTGCTGGAGGGCCTCTTTGCCGGCGCGGGCTTTATCGACGATATTGCGCTCTACGAGGGGCATCCGCGCCGCGTGCGCGCATGGCTCGACCGGCTGCACCGCTGGACGCGCGGCGACTGGCAGCTTTGGCCGTTTCTGTTTCATAAGCGCCTTCATGCGCTCGATCGCTGGAAAATCATGGCCAACTGGGTGCGCGCGCTCGAGCCGGCCTCGGCGCTTCTGGTGCTGCTGGGCGGGCTTTGGCGGGGCAGTCCGCTGCTCGGGCTGATCGGCCTTGCGCCGCTTTTCATGCCGCTGGCGCTGTACAGGATTACGCGCGAATCGCTGGAGGCGTTCGTCATGCGGCTTTCTCTCTTGCCCGATCAGGCGCTGACGCAGCTGGACGCGGCGGTTCGCGCGCTCTATCGCATGGCCGTGAGCAGGCGCCGTCTGCTCGAATGGACGACGGCGGACGACAGCGAGCGCCGCAGCGGACGGATTTCGCCGGTATGCGGGGGCGTCGCGGCGATTGCGGCGCTTCTGAGCGTGTTTCATCAGCCCGCGATGATCCTTTTCGCGGTGGTGCTGGCGGGATTGTGGGGCACGGCGGCCGCGCGCTCGGCGGAATGGGAAAAGCCGCGCTTTGCGCCCGTCATCTATGAGGGCGGCGACGCGGACGCGCTTCGTGATCTGGCGGCGCGGACATGGCGCTTTTTTGCCGAAAACACGCCGGAAAACGGCCTTGTGCCCGACAATGTGCAGCTCGACCCGCCGCGCGGCGCGGCTGAACGCACGTCGCCCACAAACATCGGGCTGTATATGGTTTCGTGCGCGGCGGCGCGGCTCATGGGCCTGATCGACGGCGCGGAATGTGCGCGCAGGCTGGAGCAGACCGTCTCTACGCTCGAGCGGCTGGAAACATGGCGCGGACAGTTTTACAACTGGTATGACGTGCGTACGGAAAAGCCCATGCCGCCGCGCTATGTGTCCTCGGTCGATTCGGGCAATCTGGCGGCGTCGCTGCTGCTGTGCGCGTCTCTTTCCAACGCGCCGCTGAAGAGCCGGCTGGAGACGCTGGCGAAAAATATGGATTTGAGGGCGCTTTACGACGAGGAGCGCAAGCTGTTCGTGATCGGCGTGGATACCTCGAGCGACCGGGTGAGCGCGTCGCATTACGATCTGCTGGCTTCCGAATCGCGGCTGCTGAGCATAACGGCGATCATGCTGGGGCAGGTTCCCGTCGAGCATTTCGCGCGGCTGGGTCGCGCCTGCGCCCGCGTGGGAGAGGGCGGCGCGCTGATTTCGTGGAGCGGCACGATGTTTGAATATCTCATGCCATGCCTGATGCTGCCGCTGTGGCCGGATACGCTGCTGGGCGAAAGCTGCCGGCGCGTCATATCGGCGCAGAAGGCGGCGAGTAGACCGTGGGGCGTGTCGGAATCGGGGCTTTATGCCTTCGATCGCGCGCTCAACTATCAGTATCGCGCGTTCGGTCTGCGCGAGGCGGCCCTGCGCGGCGATTGCGAAAGCGACGTGATCGCGCCCTATGCCTCCGCGCTGGCGCTGCCGTTCGACGCGGACGCGTGCGCAAACATGGCGCTCATGCGCGAGATGGGCTGGCTGGATGAGCAGGGCTTTTTCGAGGCGGCCGATTACGACGCGCGCCGGATCCCCGAGGGCGCGCCCTACCGGCTGATCAAGAGTCACATGGCGCATCATCAGGGAATGATCCTCGCTTCGATCTGCAACGCGCTCATGGACGGCGCGCTGGTCAGGGCGTTCATGGCGCGGCCCCAGGCGCGGGCGCTGACCATGCTGCTTCAGGAGAAAGCGCCCTCCCGCGTCCACATCGCGCCGCGGAAGCGCTATGAAGAGCCGGCGCGCCGGACGCCCCGCTCCATCGAGAGGACGGCGCGGGTTTCGGCCTGCGATGCGCATCTCATGCACGGCGCGGAAACGTCGCTCGTGTGGACGGCGCAGGGCAATGCGAAGGCAATCGCTCAGGGGCTGCTGCTCAACGCGCCGCGCTCGGGCTTTTATGTTCATTTGTGCTCGGCGGCCTTTTCGATGCGGCTTAGCGGCGGCGACGTCTCGCCCGCGCGGCAGACGGTGCGCTTTAAGGAGGGCGTTGCGGCGAGCACAACCGAAAACGACGCGGTGCGCGCGCTGTGCGTCAGCGGCGTATCGCCCGAGGACGGCGCGATCTGCCAGCGCGTGACGCTCGAAAATCGAACCGGCGCGCCGCTGGACGTGACGCTGACCGGCTGCTTCCCCGTGGCGCTGGCCAGGGAGAGCGATTATCGCGCGCATCCCGCGTTCCAGAATTTGTTTATCGAAAGCGAATGTGTCCGGCCGGGCGTGCTGGCGTTCAAGCGTCGTCCGCGCGGCGAGGGCGAGAGCTGGCCAGAGCTGGTCTACATGGCGCACGACACAGGCGGCGCGTCGATTTCCTGGGAGTGCGACGCGCTGCGCTTGACCGAACGCGGCCGCAGTCTGGCCGATCCCGCCGCGCTGGCCGAGACGCTTTCCGGCACGGTGGGACATACGCTCACGCCCTGCGCGGCCATCCGGCTGACGCTGCGGCTCAATCCGGGCGAAACGCGCGAGACGGGCTTCGTCGCGGGCGTGACGGACGACGTGAGCGCCTTTGCCGCGCGTCATGCCGGCGTATCCGGCGACGAACGCGCCTTTGAGCTGGCCGCGACGCAATCGCGCGCGCTGTATCGCCATCTGGCGGTGCCCGCGCCGCTGGGCGGTCTGATCGACCGGTCGAGCGCGCTCTTTACCGATGTGCATCCGGGTGAAAGCGGCCTTCATGAGCTGCCGGACGGCGACGATCCCGCCTGTTTGCTCTGGCCGCTGGGCGTATCGGGCGACCGGGCGATGATCGCGGGCTTCTGCCGCAGCCTGAGCGGCGTGGACACGGCGCGCGATCTCATGCGATTGTACGAATATCACCGCGCCATGGGGCTTGATTACGATCTGATTTTGGTCAATGATTACGGCAACGATTACGACTGCCCCGTGCTCGACCGGCTGAAGGCGCTCGTTGCCGCCTCCTCCGCGCCGGCGGTGCTGCTCGACGGCGCGCTCATCACGGCGGATCAGCGCCGGCTGCTGCGCATGGCCGCGGCGCTGGTGATTGACTGCGACGTGTCCTCGCTGCGCGCGCAGCTGAAATCGGCGCTCGAGACGAAACGCGCGGGCAGAGAAGAGCAGAGCGCGCTCACGCCCTCCGAGAAGCTCGAGAGCGATGCGGAAAAGGACGCGTTCAACGGCTGGGGCGGCTTCGACGCGGCGCGCAGGGAACGCTATATAATAGAAGAAACGCCCACGCCCGCGCCCTGGTGCAACATCCTTTGCAATGAAATTTTCGGCACGATGACGACCGAGAGAGGCGGCAGCTTTACCTGGTTCATGAACAGCCGGGAGGGGCGGCTCACGCCCTTCGACAACGACATACTGCGCGACGATTCCGGCGAGCGGATGCGCCTGAGCTTTTCCGGCCTTTCGACCGATCCCGAGGGTCTGGCCGCGCGCGTCACGCAGACGCAGGGCGAAAGCGTCTATGAAGGGAGGCTTTCGGGCGTCGGCTGGCAATCGCGCGTGTTCGTCGATCGGGAATTGCCGGTCAAGGCGCATATGCTGACGCTCAAGAATACGCGATCCAAGCCGATCCGCGTGAAAATCGAAGCCTGCGTCCGCTGGATCATGGGCGTTTTCCGCGAGGACGAGCGCTATGTGCGCCGCGGCGGCGGAGACGGCCTTATCTGGGCGCGCGGCCAGATCGGCACGGCGGCGTTCATGACCTTCGCCGGAGAAAACGCGCGCGTCGAGGACGACCGGCTGGCGCTGGAATTTGAAATTCCGGCGGGCGGCGAGAAGCGGCTCGAGCTGCTGATGGGCTGCGGCCATACGATGGGAGAAATCCGCGTGCTGGTGGATCAGTGGACGGAAAAGGGCGGCGCGCATTACCTTGAGCGCACGCTGGCGTTCTGGGACGAGCGGCTGAGCCGGCTGGAAATCGAAACGCCCGATCCGCTGTTCAACGCGGCGGTCAACCGCTGGCTGCCCTATCAGGTGATCAGCGCGCGGCTGTGGGGGCGCGCAGGGTTTTATCAGTCGGGCGGCGCGTTCGGCTTCCGCGATCAGCTTCAGGATCAGCTCT
The DNA here is from genome assembly GCA_004552515.1 of Clostridiales bacterium. Taxonomy (GTDB): domain Bacteria; phylum Bacillota; class Clostridia; order Christensenellales; family Aristaeellaceae; genus Firm-10. The sequence continues at coordinate 3,233 of SFOF01000056.1, read as the reverse complement.
CGCAGCTTCAGACCGCGCCGCAGGACGTGCGCGCGCACATCATCGAGAGCGCCGCGCATCAGTTTAAGAGCGGCGACGTGCAGCACTGGTGGCATCCGCCGCGCCGGGGCGTGCGCACGCGCATTTCGGACGATATGCTGTTCCTGCCCTATGTGGCCGGCTGCTATGTCCGCGAAACGGGCGACGAAAGCATACTGGATGAGACGATTCCCTTCCTTGAGGACGAGACGATCCCCGAGGGGCGCGAGGACTGGTACGGCGACGCGAGAGAGAGCGATGAGCGGGCGACACTGCGCGAGCACGGCCTGCGTGCCATCGATCGGGCGGCGCAATTCGGCGAGCACGGCCTGCTGCTCATGGGCACGGGCGACTGGAACGATGGCATGAACCGCGTGGGACGCGAGGGCCGCGGCGAAAGCGTCTGGTTGAGCGAGTTCATGATCGCCGTGATACAGGTCTTTGCACCCTGCTGTGAGGAGGCCGACAGAGAACGGCTCAAGGCGCTCTCCGACAGGCTGCGCGAAAGTGTCGAGCGCGAGGGCTGGGACGGCGGCTGGTATCTGCGCGCCTATGACGATCAGGGCGAAAAGCTGGGCGGGCATGAATGTGGCGAATGTCAAATCGATTCCCTGCCGCAGAGCTGGGCTGTGCTGGCGGGACTGGACCGCGTGCGCTGTCAGGCGGCCATGAACGCCGTCTCCGAAAGCCTGATCGACCGAAAGCACGGACTGATCCGGCTGCTGACGCCGCCCTTCGACGGCGAAAGCGCGCCCGGCTATATCCGGGGTTATCCGCCCGGCGTGCGCGAAAACGGCGGCCAGTATACCCATGCGGCCTGCTGGGTCGTGCTGGCGCTCGCCGCGCTGGGACGCGCCGGAGAGGCATGGGAGGCGGCGCGGATGCTGCTGCCCGCCAGCCACGGCGACACAAGGGAAAAGGAGGCGATCTACCGCGTCGAGCCTTATGTCATGGCGGCCGATGTTTACGACGGCGCGCCGCACGCGGGCCGGGGCGGCTGGACATGGTATACCGGCGCGGCGGGCTGGATGCTGCGCGCGGTGAGAAACGGACTGTGCGGCCTTCAGTGGCGCGGCGGCGCTGTGACGATGAGCGCGCTGCTGCCCGAGGGCTGGGCGAGCGTTTCGGCGACGATCCGCGTGGGCGCGGCCAGCTATACGCTCGTTTCGAGCCGCGATTGCGACCGGGCGCGGCTGGACGGAGAACCGCTCGAGGACGGCTTTATCCGCCCGATCGACGACGGCGCGCACCACAAGGCGGTTTTCCCCGCGCGCGCGGCCGAAAAGAAAGAGGAATAGAATGCAATCGTATAAGGCTCCCGTGCGGCAAATGTGCGGGAGTCTTAATGTTTTCGATGAAACGGCGCATGAACGCCCGCCTGAATTTTGGAGGGCTGATCAATGCAATGATAACACAGCGTCAAACGGAGCGTAACAGGCGGCGAAATCTTCGTGCTATAATAGAAAATATGTATATGAACAGATGAAGGGATGGATGACTTCCATGCAGCAGGAAAACAAGATGGGCACGATGCCCGTCGGAAAGCTGATCGTCACCATGTCGCTGCCGATGATCATTTCCATGCTTGTTCAGGCACTGTACAACATTGTGGACAGCGTGTTCGTGAGCCGCATCAGCGAGCAGGCGCTCACCGCGGTGTCGCTGGCCTTCCCAGCGCAGAACCTTATGATTGGCGTGGCGACCGGCACGGGCGTGGGCGTGAACGCGCTGCTCTCCCGCGCGCTGGGCGAAAAGAACAATGAGCGCGCCAACAAGGTGGCCGAAAACGGCGTGCTGCTGGCGCTGGTGGGCTATGCGATTTTCCTCGTGTTCGGCCTGTTCTTCAGCCGGACGTTCATGACCTCGCAGACGAAGATCCCCGAGATCATCGACATGGGCACGGTCTATCTGAACATCGTCTGCTGCGTGTCGTTCGGCCTGTTCGGCGAGATCATGTTCGAGCGGCTGATGCAGTCCACGGGCCGGACGATCTACACCATGTTCACGCAGGGCGTGGGCGCGATCTTCAACATTATCTTCGATCCGATCTGCATCTTCCTATTCGGCTGGGGCGTTGCGGGCGCGGCGGCGGCGACGGTGGCCGGGCAGATCGTGGCGTTTATCATGGCTGTGATCCTCAATCACCGCTTCAACGCGGACGTGAAGCTGAATCTGCGCGGCTTCAAGCCCGATTTCAAGATGATCGGCGAGATCTACGCCATCGGCGTGCCCTCGATCATCATGGTGTGCATCGGCTCAGTGATGACCTTCTGCATGAACAAGATCCTCATCGCCTATACCACGGGCAAGGAAACCGCCGCGACGGTGTACGGCGTGTATTTCAAGCTCAACAGCTTCATCTTCATGCCGGTGTTCGGCCTGAATAACGGCGTGATTCCGATCGTGGCCTACAATTACGGCGCGCGCAACAAGCACCGCATGCTGCACGCCATCAAGCTTTCGGCGGCGTTCGCCTGCGGCGTGATGCTCGTCGGCATGGTGATCTTCCTCAGCGTGCCCGGCCTGCTTTTCGGCCTGTTCGATGCGTCTGAGCAGATGCTCTCCATCGGCGTGCCGGCGCTGCGCATTATCAGCACCAGCTTCGCCTTCGCCGGCGTGTGCATCGCGCTGGGCAGCGTGTTCCAGGCGCTGGGCCGCGGCACCTATTCGATGATCGTGTCCTTCATCCGTCAGCTGGTCGTGCTGGTGCCCTGCGCCTATCTGCTGGCGCGCTGGGGCCTGTCGATCGGCAACAACGATCTGGTGTGGCTCTCCTATCCCATCGCCGAGGTGTTCTCGCTCGCCGTGACGCTGATTCTGTTCATGCGCCTTTACCGCAAGGTCATTTTGCCCATGGAGGACAGCGGCGCGGCGGTTCACGGATAAGCTCATAAAGAAGGCGTCTCCGCGCAGCGTGTGCGGAGACGCCTTCTCTTTATGCGATTCATCAGCCCATCGTCCAGTAATCGCCGTAAACGCGGCCGTCCCAGCCGATCAGGCTGTCGGGCGAGGGCGCAAAGCCCGCTCCTTTGACGGCGTGCGTCAGATCGATGATCTCCGAGGATGATTTTTACTCAGTATAGCATAGAGAAGGCCGGAAATCCATCGCGGGCGTAAAAAAATTTGATATGCGCGCATATAAACGCGTTAAATACAGTTGCAAAACGGCGCGAATCATGCTAAAATAAGCATGATGGATTCCAAAGGGGAATCCA
>SFOF01000408.1 GCA_004552515.1 Clostridiales bacterium | reverse complement strand
CCGGCGTCTGGAACAGCGGCCCGACATCGACATCCCAGCCCATGTCCGCAAAGCTCGAGGCGATGACTTTCTGCCCGCGGTCGTGGCCGTCCTGGCCCATCTTGGCCACAAAGATACGCGGCCGGCGGCCCGTGAGTTCCTCGAATTCATCAGCCATATGGCGGGCTTTTTCAAGCGCGCTCTTGTTCGTGAATTCCGACGAATAGACGCCCGAAATCGTATGGATAACCGCCTGATAGCGTCCCGAAACCTTCTCGACCGCATCGGAAATCTCGCCGAGCGTGCAGCGCACGCGCGCGGCCTCGACAGCGCATTCGAGCAAGTTGCCGTTGTCGCGGCTGTCCGCCGCCTTCGTGATGGCCTCGAGCGCACGACGCACATCGTCGTCGTTGCGCTCGCGGCGGCATTTTTCGAGCCGCTCGATCTGCGCCTGAGCATGGGCGTAGGTCACGCGCCACGCGCCGCTCGCCACGCCGTATTCGTCGGTCACGCGCAGCGTAAAGCGGCCCGCCGATTCGGGATAGCTGTTGGCGCGCAGCAGCGCCTCGGGATCCAGTATCCGCGCCATGATGTCGGGCAGCAGCCGGTAGCGCGCGTGCGTGTAGTGCCGGATCGCCCAGTCGACCTCGGGCGACATGGCGATGTTGTCAAAGTGAACGCTGTCCACCTCGCCGTCGAACATCCGGATAAAGCCCAGCGCAGCCGTCAGCGCCGCTTTGCTCGTATAGGCCAGCTCCCTGACCGTCAATACGCCGTTGCAGAGGTGATTGACATCCAGCTCCATGGCCTTGCTCAGCTTGAGATACGCGTCGGGTTCTCCGCTTTCGTCATAGTGCAGATAGGTCACGCCCGCGCGGATGTCGGTATCGACGGGATACATATCCGCGTCCAGCCGCCGCGTGAGGATATTGCGCCCCGCCGAAAACGCGTCGTACACCCGCAGCACGTCCCTCTGGTGCTTTTCCGTCCTGATCCGCACGAAATCCGGGCAGCGCGGCGCCGTCTCCAGCTTGGCGATCGGAATATCCACGATCAGGTGATCGGCGATGCGCTCATAGCCGAACTTGCGGTAATAGCTGAACGAAAAGGGATGCAGCAGCGCCACCGCCCAGCCGCGTTCCCGCGCCTCGCGTAGGCTCTTTTCAAGCATCGCGCGCACATAGCCGCCGCGCCGGTATTCCGGATCGGTGCCCACGCCGCCCACGCGCAGCGTCCTGACCCATGTCTTGCAGAAGCGCGTCTCCACCGTCGAGAACGATCCCGCGCTCTTGACCTCGCCCTCCGCCGTCTTAAAGCCCCAGCGCTCGGTCTGCGACGAGGGCGTTTCGTGCCGGCTGATGATCTCTATCGGCTCGTTCATGCGTTTTCCTCCTTTACAAGCAGCGCCTTGACGCAGCGGCCCGCCGCCATGTCGTCGAACGCGCGGTTTACGTCGGATACGGGATAGCGCGTGATGAGCGCGTTGATCCTTTCATGCAGCTCGGGATGCGCGGCCAGGAAATCCAGATAGCGGTATACGTCGGTCATTGAATACTGCGAGGAACCGATCAGCTGGAGCGCGTTGAACGTAATCAGCTGCGGCATGATCGGCGCTTCACCGCTGTTGGAATACTGGCCGGGGATCAGATACACGCCGCGATTGCGCAAAAGCTGCATTCCCAGCGGCACGGCCTTCACGCTGCCGCTCGCCTCATAGACCAGCTCCGCGCCCAGTCCGTCCCCCATGGCCTTCGCCCGTTCTACGATTTCCGCGTCGCTCAGCTCGTTGAGCCGCCACACCTCGTCCGCGCCGAACGCGCGCGCCAGCTCGTCGCGCTTCGGGTTTTTGCCCGTGGTGATCACCTTCGACCGGCCTGTTCGCGCGGCGGGACAGCTCGAAGGCGTGCAGCGCCGTCGGCCCGGCGCAGGCGAACACCGCCGCCGTTTCGGGATTGATCGACGCGGGAATCTTGATCAGATTGTCGACGCGCGTGAAATTCACCTCGCCGTAGCCGCCGACGAAATGCGGCTCCTCGAGCGGATTGCCCTCGTTGGTCACGCCCATCCGGACGCAGTTCGCGTCGTCGCCCTGAAGGCAGAGCGGGCATTTTCCGCACGGGCAGGCGATGTCCACAATGACATGATCACCCGCGCGCAGGCCGGTTTTGCGCGCGTCCTCATCGGAGAGCGCATCGATCCTGCCGACGAATTCGTGGCCGATGTTCTGCGGGCCGTCCAGCGGAATCCGGCCGGTCATGAAGTGCATATCCGTGCCGCAGATGCCGCTGGCAACGAGCGTCATGCGCGCCATGCCCGCCTTCGGCTCGGATACGGGGAACGTACGAATTTCAAAGGGCTTA
>SFOF01000407.1 GCA_004552515.1 Clostridiales bacterium | reverse complement strand
GGGGCGCTTGCGAAATAGATTCCCGCTTATTTTTTTCATTGTGCGGAACCCCCGCCCCTTCCCGTGCGGCTTTAATAGATGACGCTATTCCCCCTCATTCGGCATTTCTTTGAGTATTTTACGTCCGCGGTGTTGAAATCGGCGTGCGATGAGTGTATGATAGAATATGATATATTGATCGCGTCATTTTCCGCCTCAAGGAGGAGCATTGATCGTGCAGAACAGACCTCAGCCGCCGCGCCCGAACGGCGCATCGCGCAGACCGGTTCAGCCCGGCGCGCAGCCATCCCGGCCGGCTTCCTATAACGCGAACGCGCCTCAGCGTCCGGCAGCGCCCCGTCAGGGCGCGCAGCCGCCGCGCTATGCGCAGTCCCGCCCCGCCGCCCAGCAGCCGCGGCCCTGCGCCCCCTATCCGGGCGGAGCGCGCCCCGCTCAGCCGAGGCCCGCGCCCCGTCCCGCGCCCGCAAGACCCGTGCCGCACGGGAACGGCATTACGCTTTATCGTCCGTCCATCCTCAAGCCGCTGGCGTTGCTGGCCGCCGCGCTGGCCGTGGGCATACTGCTCCAGTTCGTGCTGATGCCCTCCGGCTGGACGATGGCCGAAAAGCCGCGCGCGGCGGAAGCCGTGGCCGAAATCGCGTCCTCCCGCGGCGTGCGCATCAACGAGGTCATGACCGCCAACAAATCGGCCTGCTATGACGAAACCGGCGCGTGCCCGGACTGGATCGAGCTGTACAACGCGTCCTCATCGCCCGTGGACATCACCGGCTGGGTGCTGACCGACAAGACCTCGCGCAGCATCCGCTTCACCTTCCCGGAGCACGTCATGCAGAGCGGCGAATACGTCATTGTGTTCGCGTCCGGCCTGCTCAAAAACGACGCGGGCGGCACATGGCACGCGCCCTTCAAGCTCAGCTCGGCGGGCGACACGCTGCTTCTGTTCGACGAAGGCGGCACGATTGTCCAGTCGATGAACATTCCCGCGCTGGACGAGGACTGCGTCTACGCCCTGGGCGAGAACGGAATGTGGTCGGCCACGCGCGAATACACGCCGCTGATGGAGAACACTTCCTATAACTATGCGCTGCTCACGACGACGCAGGTGGCGCAGGACAGCGATCTCATCATCACCGAAATCATGGCCTCGAACGCCAGCTATCCCTCGCCGAACGGCGGGCTGTACGACTGGATCGAGATCACCAACCGCGGAAGCGAGGCGATCAACCTGTCCGGCTACGGCCTGAGCGACAAGGCGACCAAGCCCTCGCGCTGGCGCTTCCCGGATGTGACGATCCAGCCCGGCGAATCGATCGTGGTGTACGCCTCCGGCCTGGACAAGACGGTGGACGGCGAAATGCACGCCGACTTCCGCCTGGCCTCCGAGAGCGAGAGCGTGTATCTCTACAACGCCTCGCGGCAGGTGCTGGACGCCGTGACCTACGACAACCTCAAGACCGATCAGTCCTATCAGCGCCAGGCGGACGGCACATGGAGCGTCTCCACATCGCCCACGCCCGGAACCGCGAATTGAGGTGACTGCCATGCAAAACAGATTTGCCGCCGGCGCGGCGGGACGGCCCGATCCGCGCCACGAGCTGAAATACTTCATCAGCGACGCCGGCCACGCGCAGCTCGCCGCGCTGCTCTCCAGCGTGCTGCACGCCGACACGCACGGGCGGGCCAACAACGAATATTTCATCCGCTCGCTGTATTTCGACGACATCTACGACACGGCCTACCACACCAAGATGGACGGTATCGAGCGGCGCGACAAATACCGCATCCGCATCTACAACTGCTCCGACCGCGAGATCTTCCTCGAGCGCAAGCACAAGCAGGGCGAGTTCATCTCGAAATCCTCCGTGCGCATCACGCGCCGGCTGTGCGAGCAGCTCATGGACGGCAATCCGACCGGCCTTGACCGCACGGACAACCCGCTCCTGCGCGACGTGTTCCGCGAAATGCGCCTGAACCTGCTGCGCCCCGCCGTCATCGTGGACTA
>SFOF01000406.1 GCA_004552515.1 Clostridiales bacterium | reverse complement strand
GGGGAGGGCGTTTTGATAAATGTTGCGATGAAGTATCCCATTGGCATATTGCGAAATGAAATTTAAAGCGATAAAATAAATATACATTAACTTGCACAGAGTATAATAAAGCGCAGACTGTGAACGGTTCCGTTCCGGTTTTTGCAGAGGGGCTTGATTTTTCGATGATGACAACGAAGGGCGCGGGCAAGGTGAAAATCTCCAATCGATCAGACGGATACTACAAGGCCCGAGTGGCCAACCAGATCAGTTTTGACAAGGTTCTGCGCGGATATGACTTGAGGACATTCTCGATTCAGCTTTTGTGCGTAAATTGCATAAGAAAAGAGCCCTCGCCAAAGCGAGAGCCTCTTAGACTGGGACGGCTGGACTCGAACCAGCGAATGCGGGAGTCAAAGTCCCGTGCCTTACCACTTGGCGACGCCCCACCGCTGTGATCCACCGTAATCATGAAAAAATGGGGTGAGTAGTGGGACTCGAACCCACGGTCTCCAGGGCCACAACCTAGCGCTCTAACCAACTGAGCCATACCCACCATATCGGCTGGCAACGTATGATATTGTACCATACGCGCCCCATTTCGTCAAGAGCATCATTCGCATTTTACATATTCTTTCCACATCAGCGCGCCGCAGAGCGCATATTCCGCGGCACACTGAACGAATTCACATTACGCGTCGGTCAGGCGGGCATAGCGCGGCCCGACCCAGCCGCTTTTTCCGTTCACGCTCACGCAATGCCAGCCGCCGCTCTCTCCCAATACAGCCAGCCGCGTTCCGCGCGCAACCACTGTGACGGGATCATAGCGCGTGCCCGGCCCGCCGCGGACATAGACGCGCGCGCCGGTGATCTCAAGCGTCCTCACGGGCTGCGGCGCTTCATCCTCCTGCGTTTCGTCGTCGTCCTCGCGCGAGGCCGCCAGCAGCGCCGCGTGCGTCCGCGCGCTGTAAACGCCGTCGATCGTCAGCGCATTGTCCTCCTGGAACGACTTGAGCGCCGCCTCGCTCTCAGCGCCGAAATCGCCGTCTGAGCCGTATTTGGGCAGCGCGTATCCACAGCGGAGCAGCATTTCCTGCATAAGCCTTACATCCTCGCCCCGACTGCCGCGCCGCAATACGCGGCTCCCCAGCACGCTTTCCTGCGGCGGCGTCTGCGCGCCGTAAGACAGGCCTGGCATCTCGTACCAGTGCGTCCATGGCCGCGCGGACAGCGCCGTCTCGACCACGCCATAGGCGAACCCGCGCGCCTCGATCACCCGCCCTTCGCCCACATACACGCCGGCATGGCCGCTGAAGCGCACGATCAGTCCGGGAACATCGGGCATCGTCTCGATGCTCCCCTTCTGCGCGGCGCGCGCGAACATTCCATCGGCATTCGTGTCGGGGCAGCCGTTGATCGCATAGCCCTGCTTTCCGGTCGCTTCGTCCAGCCACATATAGCCCTTGACCAGATTAATGCAGTCGGCGCAGTATCGCTTTTCGGCGATATGCCGCCTGTAGGCCGCCATGCGCGCCGAGCCGTAGTGCGCGGGATACTGCGCGCGCTTCCTCTTGAGCAGCGATTCGGTACAGGGCCTTCCCGTCGTACCGTACTAGTAGACCCAGCCCTCCCGCAAAGCCCGCCGCGCATAGGCGACGAGCGCGCTATTCGTCTTTTTCTCCACGCTCTTCCTCCCCCTTCCGATTCAGCAGCTCCAGCGCACGCCGGATCGCGGACGGATATTTTACGCCCATCAGACCGGCATTTTCCAGAATGGAAATGGCCTCGTTGATGATAAAGCCTACGATCACGGCGTCCGTGGCAAAGCGCATATTCAGCATCATGTCCAGCCGCACGGCGACCAGCACGACGAGCAGCGTCACGCCCTTTTTGCACAGACCCTTCCAGCCCACCTTGGATTCCAGCGCGCCGCCGTCCGTTTTCGTGCTCCTGTGAAATATGCCGGCCACGATAAGGCCGGTCAGGTAATCGATCGTCATAAATATAATCAGCGTCGTCATGGC
>SFOF01000405.1 GCA_004552515.1 Clostridiales bacterium | reverse complement strand
TATCGTAATGGCGAATTACCGGCGTGCCAAAGAATGTCTTCTCATTTCAGCTCTCGCCAACCAGGTTGCCGTCTTTGTCGTAGTGGCGGGTCACAGGCTCTCCAGAGAACTTTTTCTCTTCCCACGTCTCGCCGATTTTGTTGCCATCTTCGTCATAATGCGCGATGTATTCCTTGCCCGAGAACGTGGTTTCCTTATCGCTTCTGATTTTACCCATCGCCTGCTCGCCTCATTTCTCTATTCGCCTGGCTTCCGGGCCTGCGCAAACAGCCATGCCCACATTGCGTCGTCGGCATAGGCGCGCTCCCACGCCTCATGATGCACGTCAGGATAAATGGTCAGCCGCACGTCCGCGCCGGCCTTCTGCGCCGCACGCGCCATCTTGACGCTCTCCTCGACCGGCACGACGGGATCGAGCAGCCCGTGAAACGCCCAGATCGGCATCCCCTTCAGGCGACCGGCATACCACTCCTGGCCGCCGCCGCACACGGGCACGGCCGCCGCGAACCAGTCGGGGTGCGCGCAGGCCATCTGCCAGGTGGTAAAGCCGCCCATGCTGCCGCCGGTCACATACACGCGCCTTGCGTCCACGCGCGGATCATGGCGCATCGCGTCGACGAACTCGGCGAGCGTCTCGAAGAGATCAAACCAGTGATCCTCATGGCACTGCGGCGCGGCCAGCATGGCCGGAAAGGGCTTGCCCTCCTCGATCAGCTTAATCGGCCCGACAACGCCCATCTGATCGAGCGAATGGCCGCGGCTGCCCGCGCCATGGATATAGACCAGCAGCGGCAGAGGCTCGGCCGCGTCCTTCGGCACATAGGATAGATAGTCCAGATATTCGCCGCGGCGGCGCGCGGAATCAAACCGCTTTTCCTCAAGCACATGAAACATATCTCTTCGCCTCACAGCCGGATCGTCTCGCCCGCCGGAACGCGGATGATCTCGCGCTTGTCCTTCTCCACCCACACGTCCAGATGCGCGGGGTTATAGATCAGCGATTCGTCGGCGGAAACGCGCAGACTGCGCGCGGCGGTCAGGTAGTCGTAAATCTCGATGTTGGTCGCGTACCAGATCTTATCGCTGCCCGCCACCGTCGAGACGAGCCTTTCCATGTATTCCCAGTCGCTCTCGGCGCGCATTTCGTGCGAATGGCCCCAGACGTAGAACAGCGGCTGCGTCCACTCGGAATCGAGCGTGCGCATGAACTGCTCGGCCAGCGGCAGCGCGTCTTTGTGGTGGCAGGTGGGATGCCAGGCGAGAAAGTCCTCGGGCAGGCCGAATTTCATCGTGCTCTTCGTGGTGCGGCTGTAGAGCACGCCGCAGGCGCGCAGCGCGTTTTCCGCTTCATCCGAATAGGCGCCGCTGGGATAGGACATCCCCACGACGGGATAACCGGCGGCCGCCTCGAGCGCGCGGCGGTTGTCCATGATTTCAGAGATGAGCGAGGCGGCGGGCATCTTGTCCATCCAGCCGTGGCGGACGGTGTGGCAGGAGATCTCGTGCCCGGCGTACAGGCGGCGCATCTCCGCCCTGCGCTCGTCGGAAAAATCCGCGCCGTTGATGTGGAAGGTGCCCTTGACGCCATAGCGGTTGAACAGCGCGACAAGGCGCTCGTCGTTTTTGTGGCCGTCGTCATAGCTGAATGTCACGACGCGCTTTTTGCCGCCGGGATAGCAGTGAAACTGAATCATACAGACAAAACTTCCTTTCCCGCGCGACCCCCGCGACGAGCGCCGCGCCCTTTTGAATCTTTCCATATTATAACAGCCCCGCCCGCCTGAGCGCAATACAAAATCGCCGTTTTGCCGCAATGATGACAATTTTGCCGGTGTAAAGACCCTGCGCCGGTCGATGCGCGCGGTCAGGCAAAGGCCGCGGCCTTCCGGGGCCGGAGACGAGCCGCGCAATTCGGGCGCGCAGGCCGCCCGGGAAGCCGGCCGGGAAATTGGGGGAGCGATTTCGCCTTGCGCGCCTGTTTATGCGATGAGAACGGACTGTTC
>SFOF01000404.1 GCA_004552515.1 Clostridiales bacterium | reverse complement strand
GGCCGAGACGGCGGTTATACTGGCGGCGCGCTTTGGCGTCAATCCCATTCAGGCGCATCAGGCGGGACTGCTGCACGACTGTGCCAAGGGGCTGGACGCGTCGGCGCTGACCGCGCTGATTCGTTCGGGCGGTATATCGGCCGACGAATGTGAGCTCAGTATGCCGGCTCTTCTGCACGCGCCGGCGGGGGAAGCGCTGGCGAGGAGCCAGTATCACGTCAACGACGCCGCTGTGCTTTCGGCGATTCGCTGGCACACGACGGGACGGCGCAACATGACGCGCCTTGAAAAGGTCATCTATCTGGCCGATATGATCGAGCCGGAGCGCGAGGATTATCCGGGGCTTGGCGACATTCGTGCGCTGGCCGAAACCGATCTGGACGCAGCGGTGCGTATGGCGGCCGCCAAAAGCGTCGATTACGTCATGGAGCGCGGCAAAAAGCTTCATCCGCGCACAATCGAGCTGGCGCGGGAGCGATAGAACAATTCTGAAAGATTGATTTGAAAGGAAGTATGCACATGAAGGATTCCAAGGAACTGGCTTTGCAGATCGCCGATTTTCTCTATTCCAAGAAGGGCGAAAACATTCAGGTGCTGGATGTGTCGCATCTGACGTCGATCGCCGAATATTTCATCATTTGCAGCGCGCGCAATACCACGCAGTGCCGCACCATGGCCGAGGATCTCGAGGATAAGCTGACCGAGACGGATAAGATCGAGGCGCGCCGCAAGGAGGGCTATCGCGAATCGCGCTGGATCGTGCTGGACTACGCCTCGGTTATCGTCCACATTTTCCACGAGCAAGAGCGCGAATATTATAACATCGAGCGTCTCTGGTCGGACGGCACCAATATGATCAAGGCCCTGTGAAAAGAGGAATCAAGGCATGAATAAAACAGTCGATCTTCTCGTTGCGGCTCAAAAGGAAATGATGCTGATCGTTCGGATGACGACGCTGGGCGTTCTGGCGCGCGCCGGACTGACGCTGGACGACATGGACGACATGAAAATGGCTGTGGACGAGGCTTTCGGCTGCCTGATCGAGCAGTCCGTGGGCTATGAACAGATCGCGCTGCACTATGAGTATGACGGCGAGGCGGCGAGCGTGCGCCTGAGCGGACAGGGCGGCTGCATGGCGGCCTCCAGCGAGGACGACAGCAGCAAGGACGAAATTCTGCGCTGCGTGCTGGAGTTTATGGCCGACGAGGTGCTGATCGGAAAGCGGGGCTGCACCACCGCGCAAATCGAGCTGAAAAAACGCTGCGTTAAGGCGGGCATGACGTATGGCTGCTGACAATCAACTGCTGGCCGAATATGGCCGTATGCATTCAGACGCGCTGCTGGATGAAATCTGCCGGCAATATCTGCCGTTGGCCGGAGCGATTGCGCGGCGATTCAGCGGACGCGGCGTGGACTATGACGATCTGTATCAGGTCGCGTCGCTGGCGCTCGTCAAGGCTGTTCAGCGCTTCGACGCGGATAAGGGCGTTCAGTTCAGCACCTATGTAACGCCCACGATCGTTGGCGAGGTAAAAAACTATTTCCGCGATAAATCCCGCACGATTACGCTGCCCAGACGCAGCGGCGCACTGCTCAGGCAGATCGAATCGGCGCGCGAAAAGCTGACGCACGCGCTGATGCGTTCGCCGACGATCGATGAACTGGCGGCGGCAACCGGCGAGGCCGCGGATGTCATACTGGAAATGCTCGAAATGAAAAACGCGATGACGCCTGTGTCGCTGGACGCGTCGCCCGTATCTGAGGATGAGGATCTGACGCTGCAATCAGCGCTTGGCCAGAACGACGCGGGCTATGAAACGATCGAGACGCAGGACGCCATCCATCAGATCATGCGCACATTGCCGGAGAGCGAAAAGCAGCTGCTCAAAATGCGCTATTTCGACGGCCTGAGCCAGCGCGAAGCGGCCGAACGGCTGGGTGTATCGCAAATGACGGTATCGCGCATGGAAAAAAAGGCGCTTTTGAAGGCGCGGGAATTGATTGAAGGGGAGTAAGCG
>SFOF01000403.1 GCA_004552515.1 Clostridiales bacterium | reverse complement strand
GGTCATCGACTTCGATGCGCGCTCCAAGCAGATTCTGTCCAGCGGCCCGATTCTCTCGGCCAAGGACATTGAGGTTCAGTTCACCCTGCGCGGCCAGAAGCTGACCGCCATCCGCCGCTGCTCGCTCGACCTGTACGAGGGCGAGACGCTGGCCATCGTGGGCGAGTCCGGCTCGGGCAAATCGGTGACGTCGAAGGCCATACTGGGCATACTCGCCGGCAGCGCGATCATAGAGGGCGGCGAAATCCTCTATGACGGACAGGATCTTCTCAAGATCAATGAGGAGGATTTTTACAAGCTGCGCGGTGACAAGATCTCCATGATCTTCCAGGATCCGCTCTCCAGCCTGAACCCGATCATGCGCATCGGCAAGCAGCTGACCGAGGCCATGCTGCTCAAGGGCAAGGCCCGCCAGCGCGCCAGCCGCAACAACTTTAACGAGAAGCTGCGCCAGCTGGAAAAGGCCATGGCTGAGAGCGATCCCTCGAAGGCCGCCGAAGCCAAGGCGCTCTGCCAGCAGTTCGACAAGATCGAAGTGAACCATATCACGATCGAGCGCGCCTACAACGAGGCCTACGAGGCCGCGCAGGAAGCGCTGATCGAGATCGAAAATATCCTCTTCCTGATCGAAAAGAAGGCATTTGTGGACGAGAGCACCCGCCTGAAGGAGGTGCGCGAGTTCGCGCTGGCCGCGCGCAATCCCTATGTCGTTTCGGAGCGCGCCGCCGAGCTGAAAACCGAGGCCGACGCGCTGACGAGCGGCCTGAGCGCCCAGATTCGCGGACGCGATTTCTCTGAGGCGGCTGGCCATCTCAGAACCATCAAGGCGATTCTCGAAGAGGCGATCGACAAGACGTCGCCCGACTTTACCGCCATAGGCTATGCCCGCACGGCCAATGTGGCCGCGCCCGCGGACAGCACGCAGCAGGCGCAGAACGAATATTATCAGAAGATTCTGAACGAACAGTTCATGAACGCCTTCCTCGCCATGGTCGAAAAGGCGATTGCCGATTCGGACAAAAAGCATCTGGCGCTGCGCGAAAAGGCCGTCGCGGCGCTCAACGAGGCGCTGACCAAATTCGAGAAGGGCTATCCCGCGGACAGCGAGCTGAACGCGCTGTGCGATTCGCTCTCCAAGACGGTCGCCGCGTCGGTTGACGAGCTGGACATCGTCAAGGACAGCGTGGCCTGCACGTTCGGCGGCAGTCTGAAGAGCTTTATCGACCGCTATTACGAGGGCAAGCGCACCAACGGCGGCAAGGAGCGCAAGTACGAGCGGCAGATGGCGCGCTATAATCAGCTGGTTGCCCGCGGCAAGGCGCCCGACTGGAAGGTGGCCGCGCCGTCGGTCATTGACCTCGAGCTCGTGCGCGAGAACATCGTGCGCCTGATCACCCGCCTGCGCGATCATTATATCGAGCTGAATGAGGCCGAAGCGGCCAGCGACAAGGCGCTCAAGGCGCGCCGTCTGATCGAGTGGATGAAGGAAAACGCGTCCGCCATGGTCGATAAAATGACCAAGCGCCGCGCCAAGAACAAGGCGCTCAAGCTGATGGAGGAAGTGGGCATCCCCGAGCCGCGCAAGCGCTATCGCGCCTATCCCTTCCAGTTTTCCGGCGGTATGCGGCAGCGCATCGTCATCGCCATCGCGCTGGCGGCCAATCCGGATATCCTGATCTGCGACGAGCCGACCACTGCGCTGGACGTGACCATACAGGCTCAGATTCTGGAGCTGATCAACCGCCTGAAGAAGGAGCGCAACCTGACCGTCATTTTCATCACGCACGATCTGGGCGTCGTGGCCAACATGGCCGACCGCATCGCCGTGATGTACGCGGGCAAGATCGTCGAGTACGGCCTGTCCGAGGAAGTGTTCTACTCGCCGGCGCACCCCTACACATGGGCGCTGCTCTCCTCGATGCCCGATCTGGAGACCAAGGAGAAGCTGGAGGCCATCCCCGGCACGCCGCCGAACATGATCTATCCGCCCAAGGGCGACGCGTTTGCCGCGCGCAACCGC
>SFOF01000402.1 GCA_004552515.1 Clostridiales bacterium | reverse complement strand
ATTGTGTTTTTCGGCGGGGCCGGCGTTTCGACAGAGAGCGGGATTCCCGATTTCCGCAGCGCGGACGGGCTGTACAATCAGAAATACGCCTATCCGCCCGAGGTCATCCTCAGCGATACGTTTTTCTATTCCAAGCCGGAGGAATTTTTCAAATTTTATCGCGAAAAGATGATCTTTCCGAACGCCCGCCCCAACGCGGCGCATAAAAAGCTGTTCGAGCTGGAGCAGGCCGGTAAGCTGCGCGGCATCGTGACGCAGAACATCGACGGGCTGCACCGCATGGCCGGAAACAGGCTGGTCTACGAGCTGCACGGCACGATCTATGAAAACACCTGTCTGAACTGCGGCAGAAAGTACGGCCTGGACGCGATCATGAACAGCGAGGGCGTGCCGCGCTGCGAATGTGGCGGCGTGATCAAGCCCGACGTCGTGCTCTACGGCGAATCGCTGGACAAATATACCATCATGGGCGCGTGCCGCGAGATCTCGCAGGCCGACGTGCTGATCGTGGCGGGCACGAGCCTGGCCGTGCAGCCGGCTGCGTCGTTCATCGATTATTTCGACGGGCGCGAGCTGGTGGTGATCAATCCCGACGCGACCAGCGCGGACGAGCGCGCGACGCTGGTCATACGCGGCCGCGTGGGCGAGGCGATGGAGAAGATCAGCGTGCGGTGACGCGGGATGAAAGGTTTTTTCGACAGCGGCGGAGGACTGCGTATGGCGGATTATATAGAGGCGCACAGGGTTTCATCGGATCATCGGGAGCGGCTGCTGAAGGACGAGAAGTGCGGCTGCTTTCATTGCCTTGAGATATTTGATCCCAAAGAAATTACAGACTGGATTGAGGATCCGGCCGGCACGGCCGTCTGCCCGTATTGTGGCGTCGATGCGGTCATTGGTCAGCACAGTGGCTATCCGATCACAAAAGAATTTTTGGAAAAAATGAAGCGATACTGGTTTTGAACGCACGCTTGCGGATGAAAACGGCCCGACGGGCAATACGGAGGATAAGAGATGTACTATCTGCTGCTGATGATCGCGACGGTGCTGTTCAGCATACAGTTCGTGTTCAACAAGGTTTATCAGCGCGAGGCCGGCGAGACGTTCGTCGGCTCCTGCCGGTTTTTGATGATTTCGTCGCTGGTGTTTGGGGCGCTGATGTTCGCCTATAACGGGTTCAGGCTGTCGTTCGAGCCGTTCTCGCTGCTGATGGCGGCCTGCGCGCTGATTATCAGCGTGGGCTGCGGCTATTTCGGCATTGTGGCGCTGTCCATATCCGATCTGGCGAAATACTCGCTGTATATGATGCTGGGCGGCATGGCCATCCCCTTCCTGTACGGCTTCATATTCAACGGCGACGCGGTGACCTGGCAGAAGATCGTCTGCTTCGTCACGATCGCGGCGGCGCTGTACATCAACGCGGCGGGCGCGGGCAGCGCGAAGCGCGAGGGCTGGAAGGCGAAGCTGTGCTATGCGGCGATATTCTTCTTCAACGGCATGTCCGGCGTTGTGGCGACCATCCATCAGAATCCCGCCGCCGGCACGGCCATCGTGGGCACGAACGACTTTACCATCTGGAAGATGATCTTAAACGTCCTCTTCTGCGGCGGCGTGGTGCTCTGGGGCGCGCGGCATGGGCGGGTGAAGCGGCTCTCGATGAAGGCGCTGGGCGCGGCGGGCGGCTATGGCGTGGTGAACGGCGTCGCCGAGGTGCTGGTGCTGCTGAGCATCATGCACATCGAGCCGTCGGTGCAGTATCCCATCATCACGGGCGGCTGCGTGGTGCTCTCGGTGGTGTTCGGGCTGTTCTTCCGCGAGAAGATCACCCGCCGGAACGCGCTGTGCGCGCTCATAACGCTCATTGGCACGCTGGTACTGATGATTCCCTAGGAGAGGGCTGATTTGGCGGCGTTCGATCTGCGTTTTTTTGCGCTGATCCGGCGAAAATTCACGCGTGATCGGGCGGTTTGTATTCTGAAATATAGTCTGGCGACGCCAGAAAGTGCCGGCGCTTCCGTGAGG
>SFOF01000401.1 GCA_004552515.1 Clostridiales bacterium | reverse complement strand
CACGCGAGGGGCGGCGCTATTCGCGCTGCTCGCCCGTGCGCGCGCCGATGGTGCTCAGGAGCATGCCGGCGCACAGGAGCAGCAGGCCCAGCCACAGCACGCTGATGAGGCGGTTGACGCGCGCGTCCAGGTGGATGCTGGAATCGGCGGAGTTGATGCCCTGGTAGACCACGAAGAGGTCCTCCTGCGGCAACCCGATCACGCCGGCGTTGAACTTCTGCTGCTGGGTGGCGGCCACCACCACGACCTGCGGGGCGACGCGGCCCAGGTAGGCGCCGTCGCGGTAGACGCCCAGCTCGATCTGGTACTCCACGCTCGCGTAGTCGCTGGACATGCCGGCGTTGGCGCTCGCAAACTCAAGCTCGTAGTCGCCCACGGCAAAGCGCTCCACACCGGTGCCGCTTTCCGGGTCCAGCGGCAGGTAGCCGTTGTGCTGGGTGACGTACATGGAGCTTCCCACCATGCCGATGAGCATCACGCCCAAGGCCATGTGGGTGATGCTGGCGCCCACGCGCTCCAAGCTGGGGCGGTGCTTGGGAGCGGGCTTAGCATCGGGGGCTTGGGCGGCCTGCCCCTCCCCTGCCGGCGCGGGGCGCAGGCGGCTCAGCGGGGGCAGCACCTGGAAGAGGCTGCTGAAGACAAGCAGGCTGGCCACCGCAAAGGAGAAGAGCGCCAGGCCGTTGTAGTAGGCGGCCGGGCCCTGCTCCTGCAGAAGCTGCGCGGCAGAGCCCCCGGCCTCGATGGTGGCGTTGTAGGCCGGCACCAGCTCGAGCGCCCAGTAGGCGGCCAGCAGCGCAAAGAGCAGCAGCGCGCAGGCAGCCGGCACCCGCGCCTTGCGCACGAAGGCGCGCGGGTCCGTCTTGCACCAGCCCAGCAGCGGGACCTCGACGTAGGCACCAAAACCGATGGCAGCATCGGGCTTGCCAACCTTTGAGAAATGGCTGGCGAGCGAGCGCTTGGCCTTATTGACGCGCCACAGCGAGCTCAGCGCGGTCCAAGGACGGGAGCGGTCGAAGCCCGTGACCGTGATAGGTACAAAATCGAACCCGGCCTCGGGAACCAAACGACCCTCGAGCTTGTGCGACTGGCCCACGAACACAACATGATGTCCGCGGTCGCGCAACTCCTCAGCCAAGGCAAGCGCAGGGTTGATATGTCCCGCCGTGCCGCCGGCTGCGATAGCAACGGTCATCTTATCGGTCATGAAAATCCCTTCGTACGCGCGGTCCCTGATCGTCGGTGCGCAGACGCGCCGACGGGTCCGAATTCAAATTGATTCGATTATATCCGCCGCCCGAGCTTCGGGGGTTCGGGCGTTGGGGACGCCCCTGCGGAGCCGTTCGCGGGCGCGGACGAGCCGACGGCTCGGACGCAGAGCCATCCAAGACGGTAAAACCGTTGCGCGAAGGGCGATCGCCGCGCACATGGGGCACGCCGGCGGTGCTCTCGTCCATAACGGCAAAGCTCTCGCGGCGACGGTCGTACTCATCACGACGGGCGCTCTCGTGCGAGACGCGCAAGATCAGCCCCGCAAGCATAAGCGATACGATAATCGACGAACCGCCGTAGCTGATAAATGGCAGCGGCTTACCCGTCATGGGAAACACGTTGAGGATGCCCAGCGCATTGATCAAAAACTGTACCGCGAGAATGACTGCGGAACCCGATGCCATGAGCGCTCCGCGACGGTCCGCAGCCTGTTCGGCAATGCGAAACGCTGAGTAAATCAGCATCGCAAAGACCAGGAAGAGCAGCGCGGTCCCGACAAAACCGACCTCCTCGCCGATAATGGCCAGAATATAGTCGTTGTGTGCCTCGGGCAGATACGAATACTTCATGGTGGAGTTACCGATGCCGCGGCCGAACAAGCCGCCCGAAGCAAACGCCATGATGGCAAGCGTTGCCTGATAGCCATCGCCATACTCGTCGGCCCAAGGGTTCAGGGCAACCTGAACACGCACCATGCGGTACGGCTCTGCAACAAGCGCAAACACACTCATGACAATGACGAGAATGATCACGC
>SFOF01000400.1 GCA_004552515.1 Clostridiales bacterium | reverse complement strand
CGCGCCCTCCTTCTTCATCTTTTCCTGCATCTTCTTCCGCTTGTTGTCCATAACGGCCCCTTCGTCATAGGCGGCCGCTTCGCGCTCCACAAAGGCAATCGCGCCGGTCGGGCAGGCGGGCAGACAGTCGCCCAGGCCGTCGCAGTAGTCGTCGCGCATCAGGCGTGCCTTGCCGTCCACCATCGCAATCGCGCCCTCGTGACAGGCGGCGGCACAGGCTCCGCAGCCGTTGCATTTATTCTGATCGATCTCGATAATCCGTCTTTTCATGGGAGTCCCTCCTTGCTTTTCTGGCTCCATTATAGTATAATGAGGCCGACAAGTCTGTTGAATTTTCAACGGAGCGAGGTTTTTTATGAACAATTTTTTGCCCGTTATCCGATCCTCATCGCTCTTTTCTGGCGTTTCCGAGGATGAACTGACCGCCATGCTCTCCTGCCTCAACGCCGAAGAGCGGGACTTCCCCAAGGAGGATTTTATACTGCGCGCCGGCGATACGGTTGAATCGATCGGCCTCGTGCTGTCTGGCAGCGCTCTGGTTATACAGGAGGACATTTGGGGCAATCGCAATATTCTTTCCAAGGCGGGGCCGGGACAGACATTCGCCGCCGCGTTTGCCTGTGCCTCCGGCGCGGCGCTGAATGTGAGCGTGGTCGCCGAAGCGCCCGTTACCGCTCTGTTTTTGAACGTGAAGCGCATACTGACCATGTGCCCGTCCGCCTGCGCGCATCACAGCCGGATCATTCGCAATCTGCTGAACGAGCTGGCCGAGAAGAACCTGTGCTTCAGCGAAAAGCTCACGCACATGGGCCAGCGCACCACGCGCTCAAAGCTGATGTCCTATTTCTCCGCCGAGGCGCAGCGGCTGGGACAATATGAATTCGACATCCCCTTTTCACGGCAGCAGCTGGCGGATTATCTCGGAGTCGAGCGCAGCGGCCTGTCGCTGGAGCTGGGAAAAATGCGCGGCGAGGGGCTTATTGACTTTCACAGGAACCATTTTGCTTTGAAGGTATAGAGAGGAAACTGCGCCGCCTTGACAGAGGCGGGACGCGCGGCTATAATGGAACCACTCATTCCGCAAAAGGAGATTGCTTTTTTCAATGAAACCGGTCTGCATCATCGCCGGAGCGGGCGATTTTTATGAGGGCGCGCCCATCGCGCCGCGCGCGGAGGATTTTGTCATCGCCGCCGACGCGGGCTATACGGCGCTCTGCCAGCGGGGCGTGCGCATCGACGAGGTCATCGGCGATTTCGATTCCATGGGCCGCGCGCCCGATCACCCGAACGTCTATCGCCTGCCCGTCGAAAAGGACGACACCGATATGCTGTTCGCGCTGCGTGTTGGGCTGAAGCGCGGCTACAGGGAGTTTCATCTCTATGGCGGCGTAGGCGGACGGCTCGATCACACGCTGGCCAATCTGCAATGCCTCGCATGGCTGGCGCGTCAGGGCTGCCGCGGCTATCTTTACGGCGATCAGTGCGTCCTGAGCGCCATTTATAACGACTGCCTGCGCTTCAGGCCGCTTGAGGATGGCATATTCTCCCTCTTTGCGCACGGCGGCACGGCGCGCGGCGTATCGATCAGGGGGCTTAAATACACGCTGGATAGCGCGGACGTGGGCTGCGATTTCCCCATCGGCGTGAGCAACGCCTTTATCGGCCAGCCCGCCGAGGTATCCGTGCGCGACGGACTGCTGATCGTCTCCTTCCCCTACGGCGCGCTGGAAACCGGCGGCTGACAAAGGAGTAATCCATCATGCTGACGTTTGTGTTGCCGGACGAACGGCACCGGCAGAACGTGCTCGCCTTTTACGCCGAATTTGAAGAGACCGGCGGAACCTGCATCGGCTATGGCGGCTGGCAGGACTATGACAAGTGGCTGCAAGGGATGCTCAACCGCCATACCGGTCACGATCTTCCCGAGGGTTCTATCCGCAAGGATTTCTATCTGTGCTATGAGGGCGACGCACTGATCGGCGTGTTGAGCCTGAAGTTCGAGCTGACGCCGTTTCTGCTTAATTA
>SFOF01000055.1 GCA_004552515.1 Clostridiales bacterium | reverse complement strand
CGGGCGTGTCGGTCGGCGCGGGGGTATTGGTGGGCGCGGGGGTGTCGGTCGGCACGGGCGTGTTGGTGGGCAGCGTCTCGGGCAGCTTGGGCATGCCCTCCGCGTCTTCGTTCCACGGCGCGTCGCTGCGGTTGATCCAGCCGATGGTCGCTTCGCCCGCGATGCCGTCCACTTGAATGGAGCCGTCATAGCGGTCGTGCACGCATCGCTGGAAGGCGCGCACGGCCTCGCGGGTCTTTTTGCCGTATTCGCCGGTCGGCGCGTCGATGTCCAGCCACTTGAGCTGCATCAGGCGCTTCTGCAGCGCGGTGATCAGCTCGCTGTCGGCGTTCTTGTCAATGCGCGTCGGCTCGATGGTCACGGTCGGCTCCGCCGGTTCAGGCGTGGCGGTGTCCTCGGGCGCGGGCGTGGCCGTATCTTCCGGCTCTGCCGTCGCGGTATCCTCGGGGGCGGCGGTCGCGGTGTTGTCGGGCACGGCGGTCGCGGTCGCATCCGGCTCAGCCGTCGCGGTCGGCTCAGGCGTGGCCGTGGGCTGCTCGCCGCCCTTGCGCGGCGCGTCGTCGCGGTTCAGCCAGCCAATGGTGGCCTTGCCGGCGATGCCGTCCACGCCGACGGTGTTGTCGTAATGGTCGTGAATCTCCTGCTGGAAGGCCTTCACGGCGTCCTTCGTCTGGTTGCCGTAGTTGCCGGTAGGCGCTTCCACATCCAGCCAGCCCAGCTCGATCAGGCGGGCCTGAAGCGCGTTGATGAGCGCCTTGTCGGCCTTCTTGTCGATCAGCGTCGGCTCGATGGTCACGCGCGGCTCGGGCGTGGCGGTCGCGGCGGGATCGGGCGTGGGCGTGAGCGGCACAGCGGTCGGCGCGGGCGTGTCGGTTTCCTTCGCCCAGTCCGGCTCGTAATCGTCGGGAATGGGCGTGTTGGTGGCCACGTTGTTGTTGATTGTGTCGCCGCCCGGCTGCTGCTGCCAGCCCTGCGTGGGCGCGACGATGTTGCCGAATTCGTCGGTCGCGCCGGCGGTGGGAAGCGGCGTCTCGGTGGGCGCGGACCAGGCGTTGAGCGGGTCGTTCGACACGTCCGGCTTGACGGTATTGTCGCTGCCGCTGCGGGTGAGTATGATGATGATCGCGGCGATCAGCACCACCACGATGACCAGCGCCACGCTGACGGTGATGATGCGCTTTTTGTTCTTCTCGCCGTCGTCCTCGTCCTCTTCCTCGATTTCCTCTTCGTCCTCGGCGGCTTCCTCCTCGCGCTCGGGTTCGTCACCTTCGGGGGCTTCGGCGCTTTCGGCGGCAGCTTCGTCGCCCTCCGGCACGGCGGCGACGGGCGCGGCGGCCTTCTTGCGGCGCAGCACGACGTACAGCGTGCCGTTTTCCTCAAAATTGGCCATGGCCTTCGAGGGATCGTCGGCCGATTCGGCCTTCTTGCGCGTTTCCTCAAGGCCGGCGGCGAACTCGCCCTCCATGCCGGGCAGCGGAACCAGATCGTTGCTGCCCTCGGCGCGCATGGCCACGCCGCGGGGCAGATACTCGCGGATGCGCAGCGCGCGCTCCTTGCGCAGGTCGTAGACGATATAGACCACGCCGGACGCATCCTGGCCGACGGCGCGCCCCACCAGGAAGCGGCCGCCCAGGATCTCGCCGGGCTTTAAGTGATTCTTGATCAGCGGCGCGTTGGCGTCCTTGCCGCAATGGGGGCAGACGGACTGCCCTTCGTTGTCCTCCATGCAAAACATACACAGTCTGCCGGTATCCATTCTTACTTCCTCCTATCGGCGCGCAGGCCTGTCCAGCGTTTCGGCCAGGCAGCGGCGCGTATCGGTTTCCACGGCGTCGATCGGCCGGTCGGCGTCGATCACCGCAATGCGTTCGGGATCCTCGGCGGCCAGCGCCTTATAAGCGCCGTACACCGCTTCAAAAAACTCTTTCCTTTCCAGCTCCAGCCGGTCGGGCGCGCTGGCGGCGCGCCGTCTCTGCATGGCGCGCTCGGGACTGATGTCGTAAAACAGCGTCAGATCCGGCTGACAGCCGTCCACGCCGAGCCGGTTGAGCGCGCGCACCGCGCCCATGCCCAGCCCCCGTCCCACGCCCTGATACACCAGGCTGGAATCGAGGAAGCGGTCGCACAGCACGATCGCGCCGCGCTTCACGGCGGGCTTTATAACCTCGCTCACATGCTGCGCGCGGGCGGCGGCGTAGAGCATCGCCTCACATTCGGCGGTCATGCCGGCCGAGCCCACGTCGAGTATGATCTCGCGGATGCGCTCCGAAATCGGGCAGCCGCCCGGCTCTCGGGTGGAAACGACCTCATAGCCGCGCCCGCGCAGCCAGTCCGCCGCGCGCTTCATCTGCGTGGTCTTGCCGCAGCCGTCCGTACCCTCAAACGTCACGAACAGCCCGCCCGGCGCGTCGCCCGCATCCAGCAGAATATCGCGCAGCGCGTTCACCGAGGCGGCGATAAAGCGCGCGCCCGCGTTTTCCAGCTCCTCGCGCGTGCCGTAGCCGTAGAGCGCGCCGATTCCGTCTATGCCGTTGCCGAGAGCGCCCTCCATATCGCCCGCGCGGTCGCCCACCATGCACGCCCTTTCATAGCGCTCCGGCAGCGCGCGGCGCACGAGCGCAACCTTGTCGGCGTGATGATCAGACAGCGTGATCGCCTCGAGCCGGTCGATATACGGCGCAAGGCCGAAATAATCGATGATCTTCCGCGAAAACACCTCGGGCTTGCCGGTGGCAATCGCCACATACGCCCCGCCGGCCTTGAGCGCGCGCAAAAGGGGCGCAATGCCCTCATAGACCGAGTTTTCCATCCAGCCGACGGTCGAGAAGCGCTCGCGATAGATGCGCACGGCCTCGTCGGCCTCGTCCTCCGCCATGCCCGCGACGGCGATGAACGATTCGCGCAGCGGCGGCCCGATAAACCGGCGCAGCGTCGCCGCGTCCAGCGGCGGTCTGTTCATCTGCTCCAATGCATATTGGACGGATTTTGTAATCCCCGGTTCCGATTCCGTAAGAGTTCCGTCCAAAT
Source organism: Clostridiales bacterium (assembly GCA_004552515.1). Classification (GTDB taxonomy): domain Bacteria; phylum Bacillota; class Clostridia; order Christensenellales; family Aristaeellaceae; genus Firm-10. The sequence goes on along the minus strand of SFOF01000055.1, from coordinate 7,772 downwards.
CAAAGATAACGGTGTCATATTTCACGGCTCTTTGCCTCCGCTATTTCATGCTTCGCCGGGCGCCGCGGCGCCCGAAAACAGAGTCCTCATCGGACATATATACTTATTTTATACGCCCGCATTGTTTTTTTCAAGTACGCGGATATGAATAATCGGGAAAAATGCTCTGGCAATATCGGGAAGCGCTGTTTGTGTTAATTTGCAGTTCAGTATGAATAAAAATGCAGATCTGAGTGAAAACGTTCCGAAAAGCGCTTGAAATGCACGGCGTGCTGGGCTATAATAGCGATATATTTTCCGCGGGCGCCCTATATCGCCCGTGATATTTAAGGAGGATTCATCATGGATCGCGTTTACAATTTCGCCGCCGGCCCCGCCGCCATGCCCCTCGAAGCCCTACAGACCGCCGCCCTCGAGATGTGCTGTTACGGCTCCACCGGCATGTCGGTCATGGAGATGAGTCACCGATCTAAGATGTACCTCCCCATCTATCAGGAGACTGTCTCCCTTGTGCGCGAGCTGATGCACGTGCCGGACAACTATTCCATCCTGCTTTTGCAGGGCGGTGCGACGCAGCAGTTCGCCGCCATCCCCATGAACCTCATGACCAAATCGGGCCGCGCCGACTACATCGACAGCGGCAACTTCGCCCACGGCGCAATGGTCGAGGCCGGTAAGTACGGCCAGGCGCGCTGCGTGGCCTCCTCGCGCGAGGAAAACTACGTCCGCATTCCCGCCTGGGATGAAAAGACCTTCGATCCCGAGGCCGACTACTTCTACATCACCACCAACAACACCATCTTCGGCACGCGCTATTCCGCCTTGCCCGAAACCGGCAATGTGCCGCTGGTGGCCGATATGTCCTCCAACATCCTCTCCGAAAAATACGACGTGAGCCGCTTCGGCGTGATCTATGCCGGCGCACAGAAGAACATCGGCCCGGCGGGCGTGACGCTGCTCATCGTCCGCAACGACCTGCCCGGCCACTGCCTGCCCATCACGCCCAAAATCATGGACTGGCAGAAGCAGATCGAGAACGACTCGATGATCAACACCCCGCCGACCTACGCCATCTATATGTGCGGCCTGTGCCTCAAGTGGCTCAAAAAGCAGGGCGGCGTCGAGGGCATCGAGCCGGTCAACATCGAAAAGGCAAAGCTGCTCTACGACGCGATCGACAACAGCCGCCTCTTCCGCGGCACCGCCGATCCCGCCTCCCGCTCGCGCATGAACGTCACCTTCGTCACCGACAGCCCCGACCGCGACGCGGAATTCGTCAAGGAAGCCGCCGCGCACGGTCTGGTCAACCTGAAGGGCCACCGCCTTGTGGGCGGCATCCGCGCCAGCATCTACAACGCCATGCCCATCGAGGGCGTGAAGGCGCTGGTTGAATTCATGAAGGAGTTTGAGAGCCATGTTTAATATCAAAACGCTCAACGAGATTTCTCCGGTGTATAAGAACGTGCTGGCCGCGGACAAATTCACCGTCGGCAAGGACATCGAAAATCCCGACGCGATCATCGTGCGCAGCGCCGCCATGCACGATCTGCCCGTGCCGGAGAAGCTGCTGGCCGTGGGCCGCGCGGGCGCGGGCTACAACAACATCCCCGTCGAGGATTACGGCAAGCGCGGCGTCGTCGTGTTCAATACGCCGGGCGCGAACGCCAACGCCGTCAAGGAGCTGGCCATCGCGGCGCTGCTGCTGGCCTCGCGCGACATCGTGGGCGGCATCGAATGGGCGCAGACGCTCAGGGGACAGGGCGCGGCCGTCGCAAAGCTGGTCGAAAAGGGCAAGAACCAGTTCGTCGGCCCGGAAATCATGGGCAAGACGCTGGGCGTGATTGGCCTGGGCGGCGTGGGCGGCCTGGTGGCCAACGCGGCGGCCGACCTCAAAATGCGCGTGCTGGGCTATGATCCCTACATCTCCGTCGCCAACGCCTGGAAGCTCTCCCGCAAGATCGTCCATGTTGACAATCAGGACGAGATGCTGCCCCAGTGCGATTATCTCTCCATCCATGTGCCGCTGATGGATTCCACCCGCGGCTCCTTCAACGCCGCCGTATTCGCCAAAATGAAGGACGGTGCGGCGCTGCTCAATCTGGCGCGCGGCGAGCTGGTCAACAACGCCGATCTGCTCGCGGCCATCGCCGGCGGCAAGATTCGCCGCTATGTGACCGACTTCCCCTGCGACGAGCTGCTGGGACAGCGCGGCGTCGTGGCCATTCCGCATCTGGGCGCGTCCACGCCCGAGAGCGAGGACAACTGCGTGGATATGATCAGCCGCCAGCTGGAGGACTATCTCGAAACCGGCTCGATCGTCAATTCTGTCAATTATCCCGCCTGCCCGCTGACCGACGCCTTCCGCTACCGGCTCACCGTCATGCACGCCAACGTGCCCAACACCGTGGGCCGCATCACCTCCGCGCTGGCCGAGCAGGGCGTAAATATCGACAACATGGTCAACAAATCCCGCGGCGAATTCGCCTACACCGTGCTCGATCTGGACGACGCGCTCTCCGAGGAAACCATCCGTCGCGTCGAGGCGCTCGAGCCAGTCTACCGCGCGCGCTATTTCGCCCGCGTGTGATTTTGCATCGCCTTTTCCGCGTTCCGATTTTGGGGCGCGGATTTTTCTTTATTTTCGACAAGCCTTTTTTGCCGGCAGATGCAAAAAATACATTGCAAAATGAGCCGTTATCGTGCATAATGAAAGCACCTTCCCATTCACGAATTGAAAGGACGATCAAGCGATGAGAAAAACCTGCATCTCGAAGGACTGGCTCCTGAAGGCCCCCGGAACGAACGGCCGCTATATTCCCGTCGATCTGCCCAACGATTATACGATCTCCCTGCCCCGCAGCGCGGACGTGCCCGGCGGCGCATCGAACGGCTTCTTCCCCGGCGGAGACGGCCATTACGTCAAGTATCTCACGCCCGGCGATGAAAAGCGGCACATGATCCTCGATCTGGACGGCGCGTATATGTGCGCCGAGGTCATGTACAACGAGGATGTTCTGATCATGCACCCGCACGGCTACGCGCCCGTTCTGGTCGATCTGACCGGCAAGACGCGCTTTGGCCGCACCAACAAGCTGGCCATCTCCACCAAGGGCATACAGCCCTCCACCCGCTGGTATTCCGGCGCGGGCATCTACCGCGACGTGTTCCTCTGGACGGGCGGCGAGGTGCGCGTCGAGCCGCGCGATCTGTTCATCACCACGCCCGAGGCCACTGAGGAAAAGGCAGCGGTCAAGGCCGCCTATGCCATCGCCGCCGACAGAGCCGCCAGCGTGACGGTCAAAGCCACTGTCATTGCTCCCGACGGACAGGTTGCCGCGCAGGCGCAGGGCGCGCTCTCCGTTCTGGCGGGCGAAAAAACGCCGCTCGAGCTGACGCTTTCCGTCGATCATCCGCAGCTGTGGGACGTTGACTCCCCCGCGCTCTACACGCTCAAAACCGAAATCTACGCGGACGGCGCTCTGACCGACGAGGCGGAAACGGCGTTCGGCATCCGCACCATCGAGGCCGACGCGGTTCACGGCTTCCGGCTGAACGGCAAGCCCCTGAAGATGCGCGGCGGCTGCATCCATCACGATCACGGCGTGCTGGGCGCGGCGGCGTTCCCGGCGGCTGAGGAGCGCAAGCTCACGCTGCTCAAAAAGGCCGGCTTCAACGCCGTGCGCATCGCCCACAACCCGCCCTCTCTGGCGCTGCTCGAGGTGTGTGACCGCATCGGCATGCTGGTCATGGACGAGGCGTTCGACATGTGGCGCGAGCAGAAAACCGGCGTGGACTATCATCTCTGGTTCGCCGACTGGTGGGCGCGCGACATCGCCGCCATGGTGCTGCGCGACCGCAACCATCCCTGCGTGGTCAGCTATTCCATCGGCAACGAAATCGGCGAGCGCAACGGCGATTCGGACGGCGCGCTCTGGTCGAGGAAGCTGAGCGAGGAAATCCGCAAATACGATTCGACCCGCTTCGTCACCTCCGGCGTATGCGGCATGTGGACGTATCCCGAGGAGATCGACCCCGAGGACTATAAGCACGATTTCCTGAAGGGCCATCCCGACATCGGCCAGGGCGGCGTGGAAACCAGCTGGCTGGACTGGACGGAGGGCTACATGGCGCCGCTGGACATCGTGGGCTACAACTATCTGTTCGAGCATTACGCGCCCGATCACAGGCTCTATCCGAACCGCGTCATCTGGGGCAGCGAGACGCACGCCATCCGCTTCTATGATTCCTGGCACGCCGTGCTGGAGAACGATCACGTCATCGGCGATTTCACCTGGACGGCCTATGACAACCTGGGCGAGGCGGGCACGGGCCGCGCTCTGTGGGCGCGCGACGGCTTCATTCCGGGCATCAGCCTGGCCGAATACCCCTGGCGCACCTGCTATCAGGGCGATCTCGACCTGTGCGGCTACCGCCGTCCGCAGTCCTACTTCCGCGAGGCCGTGTGGATCGGAAGCACCGAGCCGCGCATTTTCACCACGCATCCCGAGCACTACGGCGAGGGCTTCTCCGGCACCGGCTGGCACTGGTACGACGTGCTGGACACCTGGACGTTCGACGACAAATATCTGGGCAAGCCGGTCAAGACCGACGTTTACACCGACGCGGACGAAATCGCCTTCCTGCTCAACGGCCGCGAGATCGGCCGCGCGCGCCCGGAAAAGGCGATTGCCACGCTGGATATTCCCTATGAGAAGGGCGAGCTGACCGCCGTCGCCTACAAAAACGGCGTCGAGTGCGGCCGTTCCTCGCTGCACACCGTGGGCAAACCGCACGCCGTGACCGTCGCGCCCGAAAAGACGCGCTTCGCCGCCGACCGCCGCGATCTGTGCTATTTCGACATCACCATCGTCGATGAGCGCGGCGACCGCGTGCCCGACGCGAAATGCGAGCTGAACTGCCTGGTGGACGGCGGCGAGCTGATGGGGATTTTCAGCGGCGATCCGAAGAACGAGGATCAGTACACCTCCGCCCGCTGCCACGCCTTTGAGGGCCGCGCCGTCGCCATCGTGCGCACGAGCACGCCCGGAAAAGTAACCGTGAGCGTCGGCTCCCCCGCGCTGCGCGTCGGCTCGGCCAGCGTCGAAGCCGAATAACCGCATCTTTTTCCGGCGGGATGGGACGCTTTTCCCGCGTTCCGCCCGCCGGTCTTTGTCGCGGCGGAACAGAGCCGGCGGCAGCGCGCGCGGACAGTCAGGCGTTTTCCCACATAAGAGGCGGATCAACCGCCGCGCGCATCGCACGCCCTGCATCTCATGGCGGCCATGTATCGCCGCATCCAGGGCGCTGCGCTTCCCCGCAAATCGCGCTGATCGCCAATGCAAAAGGGCGGCGCGGCATCGCCATTAACGTGCTCCGTCATGGCGGCAGCTATTCCCGCGCTGAAGGGTAAGCCATACACCGCTTTACCGCGCGCCGCGCCCATATGCTGCCGACAGACGCGCCTGAAGCTGGCCATCGTACCCAACGCACCGCATTTCCCCGCGAATTGCGCGGCATCACCCAAGCAGAAATAGCAGCAGCGCGCAGACATTGCCGCCCCCTTGCAGGCAGCGCCTCATTTTCTCATGAAAGGACTACATTCCCCATGATTTTCCAGAACATCGAGCTGTATAATGTTTCCGAAATCGAAAAAAATCCGGACGGCGATGGCTATATCATGTATCGCGCGCCCAAGGCTGTATCCGAGCATCTCGGCGCGCAGGGACAGCGCCTGAACAGGGGCGGCACCGGCGTTGAACTGCGCTTTGAAATCACCGGCGAGGAGGGCGCGGATATCGACCTGCGCATCAACAGCGCCGATCCCACGCCGTCCGCGCGCGTCATCCCGGTCTACTACGGCAGCATGGGCGCGCCCTGGCAGGAGGCGCTCAAAGTCGTGTTCACCGAAAGGACGCGCATACACGTCGCGCCGCCCGCCAATATGCCGCTGCTCGAGCGGATTCACCGCGAAAACGGCTATCCGTTCGATCCGCGCGTCGTGCGTCTGCTGCTGCCCGTCTCGTCCTATGAGATTTTCGGCGTGAGCGGCTCGGTCTGCCCGCCCAATCCCGCGCATCTGCCGAAAAAGCGGCTGATGATCTACGGCTCTTCCATCACGCACGGCTCGCTGTCGCTGCTCCCGCCGGGCAGCTACGCCTTCCGCACCGCCGAGGCGCTCAATATGGATCTCATCAACATGGGCTATGCCGGTTCGGCGCGCATGGAGGGCGCAATGGCCGACTGGCTGGCCGCGCGGGGCGACTGGGATATCGCCGTGCTGGAGATGGGCATCAATTCGCTCGACATGAGCGAGGAAGAATTTGCCGCGCGCGTTCAGTATTTCGTCAGAACCGTCGTTCAGAAGAACCCCGGAAAGCCGGTTTTCTGCATCGACATATTCTATTATCAGGGCGATCTGGACGGCAGCGAAAAGGCCGACGCCTTCCGCCGCATCGTCAAATCCGCCGCGCAGGAATACGGCGCGTTCGCCGTCGATGGGCGCGATATTCAGACGCTGGGCAGCGCCGGACTGAGCGGCGATTTCACGCACCCCAACATCCGCGGCCACGAGGTCATGGCGGCCAATCTGGCGCGGATCATCCGCGAAACGCTGAAAAAGTAATGCGAACCGCGCAGAACCGGCGGCGTTTCAACGCGTCCATCCGCTTCGCCGGAGTGCATTTGAAAGGGATCACAGAAAATCCAAGCGGATTTTTCGTCAGTTCATGGCAAAATCCCGGATCAACGGCGCTGAACCAGGAGATTTCAACGCCGAAATGGTCGTTTTAAGGAATCCTTCAGACGCGCTCCGGCGGCGCTTCCGGCAAGCGCCCCCATTCATCGACAGGAGGAAATCAACGCATGAGCCGCTTTCTCAACGATATGGCGCGCGAAATTGCGCGTCTTGATCTCAACGTGCTGCGCATCGCCGAGGTTCGGCGCGGCGGCGAGGCCGAGGAGCTGACGCTCAGACCGTGCGGCGTCTGCCAGAACGGCTATTCCGTCGCCAAGGCGTTCACCGCGGCGGCCGTCGGGCTGGCGTACGACCGCGGCCTGATCGATCCCGCCGACCATATCGCGGACATACTGCGCCGCTTCATGCCCGCGCGCTATGACGAGCGCTGGGAGGACATGACGATCGATCATCTGCTGCGCCACCGCCCCGGCTTCCCGAGCGGCTATCTGGACATAGACGTCGCCGATCTCAATCCCGTCACCGGCGGCGATTATCTGGCCTTCCTCTTCAATACGACGCTCTCCTTCGCGCCCGGCGCGGAATACCGCTACAGCGACGCGGCCTACTATCTGCTCTCCCGCGCGGTAACCGAAAGAACCGGCTGCGCGCTGGATGATTTCCTCTGGCGCGAGCTGCTCCTGCCGCTGGGCTTCCGCGAGATGGCGTTCAGCCACTGCCCGCGGGGCTACGCCATGGGCGCGACCGGCCTGTACACCGGCAGCGCGGACACGGCCAAGCTGGCGCGGCTGTACATGGACGGCGGACTGTGGCGCGGGCGGCGGCTGCTCTCGAAGGCGTGGATCGACCTCTCGCTCGAGCGCGAATACGGCTTCAATCGCAGCGGCGCGGACGGCTTCGCCAAGGGCGGCATGAACGGCCAGCTGCTGATGGGGCTGCCCGATCAGGACCGCGCCGTGGCGTGGCACTCGTTCGACGCCGGCGACATGAAGCCGCTCATCGACTGGGTTCACGCCTACCGTGACTGACCGCAGGGAAAGGAACCAGTCGATGCCCTCCAGCAAAAGCCATCTTCAAT
>SFOF01000399.1 GCA_004552515.1 Clostridiales bacterium | reverse complement strand
GCCGGGTCCACCGTGGCGCGCGCGACCCTGCATAACGAAGACGAAGTCCGCCGCAAGGACGTGCGCGTGGGCGATACCGTGATCGTGCGCAAGGCGGGCGACGTCATTCCCGAAATCCTGGGACACGTTCCGGCGCTTCGCCCCGAAGGCGCTGTCGAGTGGGCCATGCCCGAAACCTGCCCAAGCTGCGGAAGCCCTGTCGTGCGCGAGGCGGGGGAGGCTGCGCTCCGCTGCGTTTCCATCGACTGCCCCGCGCAGGCGAAGGAAAGGCTCATCCATTGGGCGAGCCGCGGCGCTATGGACATCGAAGGCATGGGCGAGGAGCTGGTTTCCCGCCTGGTCGAGTCGGGCCGCCTGACCGATGTCGCGGACTATTACAGCCTCGACGAGGACGAGCTTGCGCTGACCGAGCTCAACCGCCATATGAAGGACGGCCAGCGCGTGCGTTTGGGCCACGTGGTGGCCAAGAAGGTGCTTGCGGAAATCCAGGCAAGCAAGGATCGCGGTTTCGCGCGCGTCATATTCGGCCTGGGCATCCGCCATGTGGGCAAGACCACGGGCGAGGCCCTGGCGGCCGCCTTCCCATCCATGGAGCTTCTGCGCCAGGCGAGCGAGGAGGACCTGGCGGCTGTTGACGGCATCGGCGCGATCGTCGCCCGCAGCATCCATACCTTCCTGCGCGTGCCCGACAACGCCGCGGTTATCGAGCGTTTGGAAAGGCATGGCGTGTCGATGGAATCCCAGGTACCCGCAGATCTTGGAGAACAGACCTTGGAAGGGCTCACCTTCGTGCTCACCGGCACCTTGGAGCAATCCGGCATGAGCCGTGACGAGGCGGGTGCGCGCCTGAAGGCCATGGGGGCGAAGGTGTCGGGAAGCGTGTCGAAGAAGACCAGCTTCGTTATCGCCGGCGTGAAGGCGGGCTCGAAACGCGCGAAGGCGGAATCGCTGGGCGTTCCCGTGCTGGAGGAAGAGGACTTCCTGCGCATCTTGGAGACCGGCCAGGCGCCCCAGGTGGAAGCGTAGGGGGCGGATATGGCGAGCAAGAAGCTGCGCTTGGACCAGCTGCTGGTGGAGCGAGGTATCTATCCGGACGTCCAGGCGGCCCTGCGTGCCGTTCTGGCCCGCGAGGTGAAGGTGGGGGACGAATATGCCACCAGCGCTGCGATGAAGGTCGACCCCGATGCCGCCATCCAGGCGAAGGGAAGGCGCCAGTATGTTTCCCGCGGCGGCTTCAAGCTTGCGGGCGCTTTAGACGCCTTCGGTCAGTGCGTGGAAGGGAAGAGCTGCATCGACATCGGATCTTCCACGGGCGGGTTTTCGGACTGCCTGCTGCAGCGCGGCGCCGCAAGCGTGGCGTGCGTTGATGTGAATTACGGGCAGCTTGCCTGGGAGGTGCGCACCGATTCACGCGTGAGCGTGTTCGAGCGCACCAATATCAAGACTGCGACCCCCGAAAGCCTTGGCGCTCCCTTCGATATCCTGGTGGCCGATTTGAGCTTCATCGGCTTGGCGCAGCTGGCGGGCGTGTTCGCGCGCCTGTGCGCGCCGGGAAGCGTGTTCATCGGACTGGTGAAGCCGCAGTTCGAAAGCAACCACGACGAAACCGAAGGCGGTTTGGTGGTCGACCCCGAGGTTCGTGCGCGTACTGTGCGCGAGGTGCAGGACGCCCTGACCCAGGTGGGCTTCTGTGTGACCGATACGGTGGAATCCTCCATCGTGGGCAAGCGCAGCGGGAATATCGAATACCTGGTGCGCGCAGAGTATCGCGGCTAGGGTTGTCGGCGGCGTCCGGCTCCCCGGTTGGGCTGGGTGAGGCTGCCCGTGTTGTCGGAACGTGATTCAGGCGAAGCCATCGGCATTGTTCATGCGCGATATTGAAAACCCTTTCGGTAGCGCTTTTGCGTGCCGATGGGGTATCGTGTCTTCAGCAAGCTTACAGAAAGCTAACACCGGAGATGATTCATATGAAAAACGAGGAAAAGCGTTCCAGGCTTTCCATGCCGGGCGGGGTCGCCGCTGCCGTAATGGCGG
>SFOF01000398.1 GCA_004552515.1 Clostridiales bacterium | reverse complement strand
AACGACCCGGCCTGCGCGATCAACGAGCTGCTGACGCTCGAGCAGATCGGCAAGTTTGACGCGTGGGAAAAGACGGGCGTGATCCCGGGCGAGCAGCTCGATTACTACAAGCACAACGCCTGCCCGAGCTGCGGCGCGTGCTCCTTCATGGGCACGGCCTCTACCATGCAGATCATGGCCGAAGCCCTCGGCCTGATGCTGCCCGGCACGGCGCTGATGCCCGCCACCGCCGCAGAGCTGAAGCAGGCCGCATATGACGCGGGCGTACAGCTCATGGAGCTCGTCAAGCAGGGCATCCGCGCCAAGGACATTGTCACCCAGAAGAGCTTTGAAAACGCCATCATGATCCATGCGGCGATTTCCGGCTCGACCAATGCGACGATGCACCTGCCCGCCATTGCCCACGAGTTCGGCTTTGAGATCGACGCCAACACCTTCGACCGGATGCACCGCGGCGCGCACTATCTGCTGAACATCCGTCCCTCAGGCGACTGGCCGGCGCAGTATTTCTATTACGCGGGCGGCGTGCCCCGCGTGATGGAGGAGATCAAGTCCATGCTCCACCTCGATGTGATGACGGTCACCGGCAAGACGCTGGGCGAGAATCTGGAAGACCTGAAGCGGAACGGCTTCTACGAGCACTGCGACGAGATCCTGCGGGAAAAGACGGCGCAGCTCGGCATTTCGGTCAGCCGCACCGACATCATCCACACCTTTGACGACGCAAAGGGCACCGATGGCAGCATCGCGATCCTGCGCGGCAATCTGGCGCCCGAGGGCTGCGTCATCAAGCACACGGCCTGCCCGAAGAATATGTTTGAGGCCACGCTGCGCGCGAAGCCCTACGACAGCGAGGAAGCGTGCATCGCGGCCGTTCTCGGCGGCGAGGTCAAGCCGGGCGACGCCATTTTCATCCGCTACGAAGGCCCGCGCGGGAGCGGTATGCCCGAGATGTTCTACACCGGCGAAGCCATCTGCGCCGATCCCAAGCTGGCTTCCAGCGTCGCGCTCATCACGGACGGACGTTTCTCGGGCGCGAGCCGCGGCCCGGTCATCGGACATGTCAGCCCGGAAGCGGCGGTGGGCGGCCCGATCGCGCTGGTAGAAGCGGGCGACCTCATTCGGATCGACATTCCAAACCGCCTGCTGGCGATTGTCGGCGTGAACGGCGAGGAGAAGACCGCCGAAGAGATGGACGCCATCCTTGCGGAACGGCGCGCCAAGTGGCAGCCCAAACCGCCGAAGTACACCAAGGGTCTGCTCAAGCGCTACGCCCAGCATGCGGTCAGCCCGATGAAGGGCGCCTATATGGAGTAAAGATATTATTTTGGATTGAAAAAACGGAGGAATATTGTATGAATGTCGCTGCAACTCCCGACGCCGCGCGTCTCGTGATCGCCGCCGTGGTCGGTCTGATTCTCCTGTTGGTTCTCATTATCAAATTCAGAGTGCAGGCAATGATCTCGATTCTGGTCGGCGCGATGGCGATCGGCCTGATGGCCGGTATGCCGCTTTCGGACATCATCAGCTCGGTGAATGAAGGCATTGGAAACACCTTGAAGGGCATCGCGCTGCTCGTCGGTCTCGGTTCCATGTTCGGCGCGATTTTGGAGGTCTCAGGCGGCGCGCAGACGCTGGCTGTGACCATGGTGCGGAAATTCGGTGACAAGAAAGCCGCGTGGGCGCTGGGTATCACGGGCTTGGTCATCGCCATGCCGGTTTTCTTCGATGCGGGTCTGATCATTCTGATCCCGCTGGCTTTCTCGCTGGCAAAGCGCACGAGCCGTTCCGTTCTGTATTATGCCATCCCGCTTCTGGCCGGTCTGGCGGTCGGCCACGCATTCATTCCGCCCACGCCCGGCCCGGTGCTGGTGGCGACCATGCTGGGCGTTGACCTCGGCTGGGTCATCCTGGTCGGCATCCTCTGCGGTATCTTCGCCATGATCGTCGCAGGCCCGATCTGGGGCAGCATCTGCGGCGGAAAGTACATGATCCCGGTTCCGGAGCACGTTGCGCAGCAGGAAGACATCGACGAG
>SFOF01000397.1 GCA_004552515.1 Clostridiales bacterium | reverse complement strand
TCAAAGAACGTCATGCGTACCCCATTGATGGAGCAAAGAGACAGCTTCATCAAGATCTGCTTGGCCCGTGCATCTATGTCACTGATATTGAATAAGGCAGAAATCGAGTTGTAGATGTCTTCCTGTTCGTAATTATTGTCTTTCTCAACAGGGATCTTTAGATCGCGCGTGTCCTTTTTCTCCCGGAGCAACGTGATCATTTTCGCCGGTGACAGGGAATACTCGCGCATGGTCTTGGCGATCGATTCGGACGCCTCGGCCATCCACTTGCCGCGCAGGAACTGGAACGCGCCGCCCACGACGCTGAGCAGCAGCATCGCCAGACCCATGATCCACAGATTGCGCACCAGAAACTCGCGCCCGCCCAGCTGCTCGACCCACCGGCCCAGAAAGCCCGGTATGGCCAGCGGCCGCTTCTGCCCGATCACCGCGTCGATGGTTTCGGCCAGCACGAGCGGCGTCAGAAAGCCGATGGCCACGTTCACGACGACAGCGCCGATCGAGCCGAAATAGCGCGCCGCGTTGCCCTCGAGGAACGTCCTGACCATGTTGATCCTTCTCTTTTTCATAAAGCCCTCCATCTCTTTTATTGTTTATGGTAATCGCCGAACGGCAAAAGGACGGGCGGCGTCACGGCGGACAGGCCGCGGCGCGGGAAACGGGAACGGTCATTCTCCCGGACCTCCTTTACGCATCATCGCGCGCCTTCCGGCGGGCGGGAGCAGGCCGCGTCAGACGCAGATTGACGCTTCGCTCTTTCTCCCTCTCTCTTAAAAGGCGCTCCTTTGGGGAATCGGCAGTTACACGCGGGGTTTCTTTCTTTGAACATGCGGCTCAAATGAGCACAAAAAGAGCCGATCGGAATCCATCTCAATCCGTCGGCTCATAAGCAGTGCAAGGGCGCAGACGCGCGCTAAACGAGCGCCTCTGCAAATTTGCGGAGCCTTCGGGGAGCGATATTATTTTCCTTGAGCGCATACATCACAACGAAATTGATCTTCATCACCCGAAACCTCCTTTCACGATCCGATGCGGCACGATCGCCGTCAACATGTTCCAGTATAAACCCGAAAAGCCCCATGCGCAAGGGGATTATTACCATTTTAACGCAAGATTAACTGCAAGCGCACCACGTGATGCCGAACGCCGCCGCACGCGAAATTTACCCTCGCTCTGCCTTGACAAGATCGCGGGGACTATTGTATAATGAAAACGATTTATATAAGACTGTGACGGGAAGAGTAGAAGGCTCGCGCGCCCCCAGAGAGAGCCGCATCGCTGAAACCGGCTTGACGCGCATCCTTTGAACGACGCCCCCGAGTCTCCGCCCGAGAGGGCGGCGCGCACGCCGGCGTTATCGGCGCATGAGAGCAGACAAGCAGGGTGGCACCACGAATGGCTTTTCGTCCCTACACACGGGAAGGAAGGCTTTTTTTATACCGCCCGATTCCGCTTTGATCAACTCAAAAAGGAGCTGAACACCTATGCTGACCCAGGCCCCCAAGGGAACCCAGGACGTGCTGCCGTCGTCGAGCTACCGCTGGCAGTCGATCGAGGCCGTCATGCGCCGCGTGTGCGCCATGGCCGGCTATCGCGAGATCCGCACGCCCATGTTTGAGCACACCGAGCTGTTCCAGCGCGGCGTGGGCGATTCCACCGACGTCGTGCAGAAGGAAATGTACACTTTCAACGACAAGGGCAACCGCTCCATCACGCTGAAGCCCGAGGGCACCGCCGGCGCGGCGCGCGCCTTTATCGAGGCGCATCTCTTCGCCGATCCGCTGCCCTGCAAAATGTATTACGTTTCCTGCCCCGCCTTCCGCTATGAAAAGCCCCAGTCCGGCCGTCTGCGCCAGTTCCACCAGAACGGCGTTGAGGTGTTTGGCGCGGCCGACGCGAGCGTGGACGCGGAAATCATCGCGCTGGCCATGGACGTGCTGCGCGGTTGCGGCATCGGCGATCTGCGGCTGGCCATCAATTCCATCGGCTGTCCGCACTGCCGCGCGCTCTATCTGGAGAAGCTCAGGGCGTATCTTCA
>SFOF01000396.1 GCA_004552515.1 Clostridiales bacterium | reverse complement strand
ACGGCCAAACCCGAAGTGAACCCGCCAAGGCAGATAACCGCACCGACACCGCGAGAACGCGCGAATGGCGATCTCGACCCGGCGGAATAGGAACGGAGCGTATCGCAAGCCGTCCTGTTTGTCGCAAGGCAAACAGCAGGCGTGAACCGAGGAAAAGCGCCGCGCCAGAACCGCAAGGCCAACCGCGCGCGAGGGCAACAATTCCGCATCGCCCCGCCGTTCTCCCACCGTTCCCCCGTCCGTTCCCCCGCGCGCACAATCGCCTGTGCCGGGGCTAAATCCGGCAGGCACAAACGCCGCGCCGGCTTACAATTCACGAACATATAATAACCCGCAGCCGCATCGCCGCGCCAGCGCGGGACAGCGCATTGACTGGAGGCCGCGTCGGCACGGTACAGCGCATTGGCTGGAGACTGCGCCAGCGCGGTACAGCGCATTGACTGGAGGCCGCGTCAGCGCGGACAAACGCCTGACCATCCCCCACAACCGCCAGAAAAGGAGCGAGAGAACCATGATTTTTAACAATCGCGAGGACATTATCCAGCTGACCGCAGCCTGGACGGGCGAGCGCCTGCCGGACGGGCGGCCGAAGGTGCCGCAGCGCGTGCTGAGGGCGCTCAAGAGCATGACGCTGGAGGAGGTCTGGAAGCCGATCTTCATGAAGGGCTACGAGAGCCAGTTTGAGGGCCGGCTGCAAACGCTGCACGCGGACATGAAGCTTGTGGGCCGCGCGGTGACCTGCGCGTTCATGCCCACGCGGCCGGATCTGGAGAAGGTCGCGCGCGAAATCGGCGAGAAGCAGGGCTTCAAGGGCAATTTCAACCAGTGGGTCATCGACAATCTGTACGAGGACGACGTGGTCGTGGCCGATATGTACGACAAGATCTACAAGGGCACGTTCGTCGGCGGCAACCTGACCAAGGCGATCGAGACGAAGACGAAGAACGGCGGCGCGGTCATCTGGGGCGGCGTGCGCGACGTGGAGCAGATGAAGGAGCGCAAGCACACGCAGGTCTACTTCCGCGGCATCGACCCCACCCCCATCCGCGAGTTCGTCATGACCGGCTACAACACCCCCACCCGCATCGGCAAGGCCATCTGCATGCCCGGCGACGTGGTGTTCGGCGCGGGCGGCGGCGTGCTGTTCATTCCCGCCCACCTGGCCGAGGAGGTGGTCGACGGCGCGGCCAAGACCCATGTCAAGGACGATTTCGGCTTCGACATGATCGCCGCCAACGTCTGGACGACCGCCCAGATCGACCGCCCCTGGACCTACGATATGCTCTCCCGCCTCATCGACTGGATCCAGACCGACGAGCGCGGCGCCGCCTATCGCGATCTCGACTGGTCTGCCGAGCTGGAAGCCTCCAAAAAGGGCATCACCGATCCCTCCGCAACCATGCTCTAACCGGCATTGCCGGCATCCACTCCGCTTCGCGCGCTGAAACCCGACTCCGCGCCGCTTGGGGGCGGCTCGAGTCTGGACGTTGGTGCGTGTTGGGGCGATCGGGCGGGTCTCCGTCAGTGCCCGAGTGACGGTCGCTGTGCGGCATCCCTTGGAGTCCGCGTTATTCCGCGCTGACGCGAAGAAGCGATTTTCCGCTTTCAGGGATCGTGAATTGCAGGCCGGCGCGGCGTTGCGTCTGGCCGGTTTTAGCTCCGGCACAGGCGTTTGTGCGCGCGGGGGCTGACGGCGCGGCGTAGAAGAAAAAAACGCGCGGCGCAGCTTGACAATCAGGCCGCGCCGTGCTACAATAATGGCAGGAAGGGATGACGCTTTTTGCACGGCTTCTTCCCCTCGAGTTTGTAAATCGAAGAGTTAAGCCGCCAACCGGCGTACAACCGGATGGCGGCTTAACTTATATCGTCATTTTTTCCTGCCGATGGCGTAGCCGATTGTTACAGCGGCAATCACCAGGGAAAAAACCATCATGAACTGCGAGAACATCTCAAAGTCACTCATGACCGGCTGTGCCGGTTCCGCTTGCTGACGCCGAACGCAGCAGACGCAAGTATTTTTATGTTATCCCTGTTATACAACT
>SFOF01000395.1 GCA_004552515.1 Clostridiales bacterium | reverse complement strand
CCGAGTTACAGGAAAAGGCCGACAAGCTGATTCCCTGGGCTGAATTGCGAAAGTACGACGATTAATGTTTGGACGCAAGAAAAAGGACGCTCCCGCCCGCCGGGAGCGCATAACCGAATCGCCCCAGCGCATCTGCATCACCGGCGCAGGCGGCACGCTGTACGACGGCGCGCTGACCGCGATAAATATACCCGAAAAGCTGATTATCGAACTGAGCATAGAATTTTTCGACGACCCGGAGCCGTGCCAGATACACCGGGGCGCGGTAATGCGGCGGGTGTTCATGGAGCTGACCGAGCTGCTGGGCGAGAACGCGGAGACAGACGCGCGCGGCCTGCCCGATGCGGCGGCGCGGTACTTATGCGGGTACGAGGGCTTAACCGGCGTGCGCATGTACCGCGGGGAGGACTGAAAATGAAGCGAAAACTGCTTGCGCTGCTCGCGGCGCTGGTCATATGCCTCACCCCGATAATTGCCTTAGCCGACACCACCGCCGCGCAAAGCCCGTACATAGACGAGGCCGCGGACGAAAAGCCGCTGCTTTTGTACTTCTTCGAGAACTATTGCGACTCATGCAAGCCCGAGCAGGAGTTCGCCGATTCGTTTAACGGTCTGACCGGCAAAAATATGAGCGACTATCGATACCGCTACTATAACGTAAAGCTGGCCGCCGACCGCGAGGCATACGAACAGGCAATCAAGGACTACAACATCCCCGCGGACGAACAGTACCTGCCGATGGCGATAGTGGACGGCGTGGTCTACGCGGGCAATTCGAAGATAGAAAGCGCCATGCCCGCCGCCTTTACCGCAAACGAATCCACCGACAGCGTGATGTACTACCTGTACTCGCCCTCGTGCGAAAGCTGCGCCGAGGCAAAGGCCACGCTGGACGGCCTGCCCGAAACGATTACGGTGCATCGCGGCTCGTATGAGTTCGAATCGAAGATCAACATCATACGCATCAACATATACGACCAGCCGGGCGTGGCCAAGGCGCTGTTCGATAAGTACAATGTGCCCGAGGACAAGCAGGTAACGCCGATACTGTTCCTGCGCGATATGTACTTAAACGGCGCGGAACGCATCAATCGTATGCTGGACTACTCGCTTAGGAACGCTCAGGCGGTGGGCACGGCGATGATAAGCGACGGCGGCGCGGCGCAGAGCGATGCTTCGTCGCTCACATGGGCGGGTACGTTCATGGCGGGACTGGTGGCCGGGTTTAATCCGTGCGCGCTGAGTATGCTGCTGTTCTTCCTGACGCTGTTGCTGCCGCTGCGCAAGAACGCCGGGCGGTATGCGGCGGTGTACCTGATAAGCAAGTTCTGCATGTACCTGCTGATAGGCACGGTGCTGCTGACGGCGTTCTCGGCGTGGAACCCGACGTGGCTGCCGATGGTCGCGAAGATACTGCTGACCGCGATCGGCGGCGTGCTTGTGGTGCTGAACCTGATGGACGCTCGCGCCGCGCACCGCGAAAAGTACGGCGAGATAAAGAACCAACTGCCGCGCGGTATGCGTAAGTTCCTGCATGGCCGGATAAAGAAGGCGCTTGAAAACCCCGGCAAGGGGCTGATACCGTCGATAATACTGTTGGGACTGATTGTCGCATCGAGCGAGTTTTTGTGCTCGGGGCAGTTGTACCTTGCGACGCTGACGGCGGGATTGGAGATGGGCATAGAGTACTTTAAGCAGTTCATGCTGCTGGTGGTGTTCTGCCTGGCGTTCCTGCTGCCGTCGATAGTGCTGACGGTGCTGGTGATTAAGGGGCGCGATATATTCGGGATGTCAGACGCGATGCTGCGCAGGATGCCCGCGATAAAGATCGCCACGGCGGTTGTGATGGCCGCGATAATCGTTGTCGCGTGGGTGCTGTAAATATTGAACAGGCTGTTTAAGCGGATGGAGCGTGAATCCATCCGCTTTTTTGTATGGCATGAGCGTTTGGTTCATCTGAAATGGCGGCTGGCATAGCGGGCGGCTGAGTGAGAGAAGCGCCGCCGTTTGCGCGGTTAAAGAACGAAAACACCGCCAAGCCCGCCC
>SFOF01000394.1 GCA_004552515.1 Clostridiales bacterium | reverse complement strand
AACATCGAGGAGGACTCCATGGGCGGCGCGATCCGCAGCGCGAAGGGGCTGATGGGGCACTTCCATACCGGCGAATGTAACCGCCGCGTGCCCGGACAGGGCCGTATGCCCTGGCGTGAGATCGGTGAGGCGCTGCGCGAGATCGGCTATGACGGCACGGTGTGCATGGAGCCGTTCGTGCGCATGGGCGGCAGGGTCGGCAGCGACATCAAGATCTGGCACGACCTGAGCGAGGGCGCGGATGTCGAGACGCTCGACCGCGACGCGGCCAAATCGGTGGCGTTCGAGCGATATATGTTTGAAGAGGGCAAATGAGCATGAATTACAAGGGCGCGGTGTTTTTCGATTATGACGGCACGCTGACCGACGTGGCGGCGGGGATTCCTGTAACGACGCAGGCTACGCGGCGGGCCATGGCGCGGCTGCGGGCGAACGGCTATCTGGCGATGCTCTGCTCGGGGCGCGCTGTGAGCTACGGCAGCGAATCCGGCGCGGAATTTGACGGCATGGTGACCTCAAACGGCACCTATGTTACGGTGAACGGTACGGAGATCCTCAACTGCCCTGTGGAAGCGGGGACGATGCGGCGCTTTACCGCGCGGCTGGACGCAATGGGCATCGCCTATGGCATAGACAATCCGGTCAGGTGCCTTACGCCCGATATGCAGGCGCCCGATTTCCTCAAATGGCTGGAGACATACTCCATTCCGGCAAAGGCGTTCCGGCAGATCGAGCCGGGCGAAACGCCGGTGGGCTACAAGTTCAGCGTGCTCTATCACAATGACGATGAGATCAGGACGCTGCGCGAGGAATTCGGCGAGCTGGTCTTTGCCTGCCAGCGCACGTCGAACTGCGCCGATGTGACCGTGCGCGGCTTTGACAAGTCGGTCGGCGTGAAGGCGGTCATAGAGCATTTCCATCTGCCGGTCGAAAGCACCTATGCCTTTGGCGACGGCGAAAACGACCTGTCCATGTTCAGGGCGGTCGGTCACGGCGTGGCGATGGGCGATCACGCGGCGGTGCTGGAGCCGTACGCGGCGTTCGTCACGCGGCGCGTGTGCGACGAGGGCATCGAATATGGTCTGAAGCATTTCGGGCTGATCTGATAAATTCATCTATAAAGCCGCTTCTCCTGACGCGTTCGGGAGAAGCGGTTTTGGCGTTATAGAAAGGCGGGTTTGTCCCGAAAATCATCGCCTATATGCGGCCGATGGTTTGCGCTGCCCCGCGAGCGGCCTGATGACGAAATCAGAGGTTTTCTATTCTGCGCGCTTCAGATCAGCTCGACGCGCGTGTCCTCGAACGGCGTTTTGCGGAAGATGACGCGCCAGTCGAGCGCATCGCGGGGCGTGAAGCGCAGCGCCGAGCAGGTCATGTGCCGTTGCGCCGCGTCTCGGTTGGGCGCGCCGACAAACAGCGCCGAGGGGCCGTCCGCGCCGCCGATGATTCCGATGGCCGCGTTCTCGCCGTTCGTCATATCGCCGGATGCGGAATCAGCCGCGGATACGGGGTGGTCGCTTTCCTCCGTGTCGATCAGCTGCATGGCGGGCAGGTCAGGCTCGACGCTGTAGACGACGATCTGATAATGCTCGGGATACGCCGTGTCCGGCCTCATAAACCGACGGAGATCAGTCGTTTCGGCAATGCGTTCGTGCAGCGTGAGCGTGTGCGTCTGTCCGTCGGGATCGGTGAAAACAGCGCTGTCGCCCGCCTTTTCGAGGTGCAGGCGCGGGCCAGGCAGAGAGATTTCGTCCGCATGGAGCGAAAGCGCAAGGGATTTGACGCTTCTCGGCTTCCGCTTCCACGGAAATGAGAGCCGCGTAAACGCCCAGCCGTACGCCTCGTCCAGATGATAATGCGCGATGAGCGGCCGCGTTTCATCCTCGTCGAAGGAGAGGATCAGCGGGTTGTGCGTCACGCCATAGCCGTGCTTCATGGTGAGCGTCTGGCCGTTGACGCATAACTCGGCGTGAAAATCGAGCGTGAGCGGGTTCTCCGCAGCGATGAGCCGTTCCTCGTCGGCGGAATACGGATGCAGCTCGTCTTCGGCTTCCAGATCCCACTTG
>SFOF01000393.1 GCA_004552515.1 Clostridiales bacterium | reverse complement strand
GGCCGGCTCTCGAAAGGGCTTTGACGGCATCGCCGCGCAGCTGTGCGCGCAGGGGATCGCGTTCGTGAGCGTGGAATACCGGATGTATCCGGCAGCCGCGTTTCCGGCGTTCATTGAGGATTGCGCCGCGGCTTCGCGCTGGGTGTTCGATCACGCGGCGCAGTACGGCCTGAGCGGCCGCGTCTTCTTCGGCGGCTCGTCGGCGGGCGGCTATCTCTCCATGATGCTGTGCTTCGCGCCCGAGTATCTCGCCGCGGTCGGGCTGAAGAGCGCGGATTTCGCGGGCTATATATTCGACGCGGGCCAGCCCACGACGCATTTCAACGTGCTCAAATACCGCGGCGAGGACAGCCGCCTGTGCCGTCTGGACGAGGCCGCGCCGCTGTATCACATCCACGACGCGCAGCCCGACCGGCCGCTCAAGATCATATTCTCCGAGCATGATATGCCGGCGCGTCCTGAGCAGAACCGCCTGCTCATCGCGACGCTTCAGCATTTCGGCTATGACATGAGCAAGATCGACGTGAGCTTCATGGAGGGCTGCGGCCATTGCGCCTATGCCTACAAGGTGGAAAACGGCCGCTGGATACTGGCCGATCTGATCGGAGATTTTGTCGATAAGGCGCTGCGGGAGGGATGAAGGATGGAACGGCAGACGCTCTTCGCCCGCGGAGACGGCGGCTATAGCGCCTTCCGCATCCCGACGATCCTGACGCTTTCCTCCGGGCGCGTGCTGGTGTTCTGCGAGGGGCGGCGCGACGGGCTGGGCGATTCGGGCCGCATCGACATCATGATGCGCTCGGGCGACGGCGATCGCTTCGGCGATATGCGCGTCGTGGTGAGCGGCGGCGGCGACACGGTGGGCAATCCCTGTCCGGTGCAGGACGGCGCGACGGGCCGCGTGTTCCTCGTCTACAACAAAAACGACGCGGACAAGCCCGAAGCGATGATCATGCAGGGCAGAGGGCCGCGCACGGTTCATGTGATTTATTCCGACGACGAGGGCGAAACATGGTCGTCTCCGCGCGATATGACCGCCGATGTGAAGCCCTCCGGCTGGACGTGGTATGCCGTCGGGCCGTGCCACGGCGTGTGCCTGCCGTCCGGGCGGCTGATGCTGGGCGCGAACCACGCCGTGCTGGACGAGGCGGCGGGCTGCTCCGGGCCGTATATGTCGCACACGATCTATTCGGACGACCATGGAGAAACGTGGCGTCTGGGCGAATCGGTCGGCGTGTGCACCAACGAGTGTTCGCTCGCGGCGTTTTCGGACGGCGAGGTGCTGATCAACATGCGCCATATGCCCTATGGCGGCGCGGAAAACCCGCATTGCCGCGCTCAGGCGTGGGCGGCGGACGGCGCTCACTTTTCCCAGGCGGCGCTCATGCCCGCGCTCGTGGACGCGACCTGTCAGGGCAGCCTGCTGACCGTGACCACGCCGCGCGGCGAGGAGGTGCTGCTGAGCAACGCCCGCTCGACGGCGCGCGAAAGCCTGACCGTGCAGCGCAGCCTCGATCGGGGGCGCACATGGACGGTCGAGCGCGTGATCGCCGGGGGGCCGAGCGCCTATTCGGACATGACGCGCCTGCCGGACGGCCGCATCGCGCTCATCGGCGAGACGGGCGATGAAACGCCCTATGAGCGGCTGACGCTCTGCACCTTCACATTGAAATAGCATAAAAGACCGCCCGCCGATCGAAAAAAGGCTCGACCGGCGGGCGGCGCTGTCTTTGTCAGAACGTCGTGCGATAGACCATGCAGAAGAGCGTCAAAAGCGCGAGAAAGCCGAAGTTGAACGCGGAAAACAGCGCGATATAGCGGCCCGACTGGCCGGGATTATGCCGCACATATTCCCGGAACGTGATCAGGCTGGCCAGCGAGGCGATGAGCGTGCCCGCGCCGCCGATGTTGACGGCCAGGAGCAGCTCGCGATAGTTGGACGTGAACTGCGAGAGCAGGATCGCCGAGGGCACGTTGCTGATGACCTGACAGGAGAGCGCGCCCACCAGCAGTGTGTCGCGCTCCAGCAGCGCCGAAAAGAACGAGCGCACCGCGTCGATGCGCGCCATATTGCCGGAAAAGATGAAGAAGCACAC
>SFOF01000392.1 GCA_004552515.1 Clostridiales bacterium | reverse complement strand
CACGCGCGCAAAGTCGAGCAGTCCGAACCAGCGCTCCGCCCACTCGCCCGAGCACTCTGCCTGAACGGATAGCGAAGGCGACGTCGCGTCGGTCAGCTCCTGACACGCCTTAATCAGCGAATCGGGGCGCTCGTTGTCAAATGACGGCTGTTCCCGGCCCGCGCCGAACGCGCGCCAGACCGTCATGAATTTGACCAGCTGCACGCACTCGTTTGAGCCCGGCCCGAGCTGTGCGTTCAAATGCCGGTACAGCTTTACATAGTCATCGAAGTTGATCGAGCACGACAGCATGTCCCGCGCACGCGATTCAAGGTTGTGCGCCTCGTCTATCAGCAGGCCGAACTGCGACTTGGTGGTAAAGAAGCGCCTGAGGTAGGCGTTCGGGTCGAATACATAGTTGTAGTCGCATATGATTACGTCGGAGAATTCGCTTATGTCCAGTGACAGCTCAAACGGGCATACGCCGTGCTTTTCGGCCAGCGCGCGTATGAAGTCGTAATCGTACTCGGTCGCGTCCTGCGCGTCATCCAGCGCGGCGCGGCGCTTGTCGAAGTAGCCCGCGCAGTACGGACAGCTTTCGGGGATACAGCGCGCGCCCGGGGTCATGCAGATCTGCTCCTTGGCGGTAATCACGCACACCCGCGCGCGCAGGCCGTTTGCCTTTAATAGTTTAAGACAGTCCCACGCCGCGCGCCGTGTGGTGCGACGCGCGGTCAGGTACATCACCTTGCTTATATGCCCGTCGCCCAGCGCCTTCAATGCCGGGAACAGCGCGCCCGCGGTCTTGCCCGTGCCGGTGGGGGCCTGAGCCAGCAGTCCGTGCCGGTCGCGCAGTGCGCGGTACGCCCTGACCGCCATCTTGCGCTGACCCGCGCGGTAGCCGCCAAACGGGAACTGCAGCTCGCGTATGGACTCGTCGCGCGCATCCTGAAACCTGACCTGCGCGTCCAGCCAGTTGGCGTATGGCTCCAATAGTGCACTAAAGTCGCGCTCCAGATCGGCCAGCGTGAACTCGCGCGTGAATCGGGTATGCGCGCCGCTTGAGGCCGAGTGCACGTACACCAGATGCACGGTTGCGCGGCTCAGATTATGCTTTTTGCACGCCATCAGAGCATATCCCTTGGCCTGTGCCCAATGCGCGGGATAGTCGTCCTGATGCACACGGCCGGGCGCGGACTTTATCTCCTCGATAAGCACGTACCCATCGCCCAGCATCAGCCCGTCCGCGCGCCCGGAGACTATCAGATCGCACGTCTTTGTGGGCACGGTCATTTCGAGCGGGACTTCGGCCTGCATACCGTCCTCGTACAGGCTTTGCAATGCCTGATGGTTGATTATGCCCTCGCGCATACGCGCGGCGTTTGCGCCCTCGGCGCGCAGATCGCCGCTGAGCAGCGAAAACTCGGCCAATCCCCTCATGCTGATTCGCTCCGTGCGCATACCTTTCACCCCTTACCGTCTGATTATAAGCGCGCGCGCTTTTTGCGTCAAGCGATGGGGCATTTTGCCCGATAATTATACCTAACCTTTTGCCATATTGCGGTTGACAGCGCCGAATATGAATGTACAATTATATCGTACAATATTGTAGGGAGAGATAAGCATGACGGTATATCCGCTTAAAATGAAGCCATATTTTCGGCACGGCTCCGAAACGCCGTGGGGCGGCGGCAAGCTGCGCGAGTTGTTTAACAAGGACATACCTGACGACATGACCGGCGAAAGCCTGGAGATTTCGGCTCTGCCCGGCCGCGAGAGCGTTATCGTAAACGGCGAGCTGAGCGGCAAGACGCTGACCGAGGCCGCCGATGTAATGGGCGCGGAACTGCTGGGCGAGTTTAAGGAATTCCCGCTGCTGCTGAAGCTGTTGGATGCCAAGGAACGCCTGAGCGTACAGGTTCACCCGGACGACGAGTACGCTGCGCGCGTCGAGGGCAAGCGCGGCAAGACCGAGGCATGGTACATACTGAATGCCGACCCGGGCGCAAAGCTGGTCTTTGGCGTAAAGGCAAAGTCATCCGAGGAACTGCGCCAGATCGTCGCGTCCGGCCATATCGAGGACACGCTCAACTGGATCGACGTTAGGCCGGGCGACT
>SFOF01000391.1 GCA_004552515.1 Clostridiales bacterium | reverse complement strand
ACAAGCAAGCATGGGTAGGTTCCCGAGTGGCCAAAGGGAGCAGACTGTAAATCTGCCGTCGCAGACTTCGGTGGTTCGAATCCACCCCTGCCCATCATATATTTGCGGGAATGGCGGAATTGGCAGACGCGCTAGATTCAGGTTCTAGTGAACGTTTAGTTCATGCAGGTTCAAGTCCTGTTTCCCGCACTGAGCAAAAGCCTTGGAATCATTGCGATTTCAAGGCTTTTCTTGTGTCCTCAGCAGGGGGAACGGCGATTCTCACGCGGGCGGGCGGACTTTGCGCAGGGGCGCGGTGGCCAAATCGCGTGGATTCAGCCGCCGCGCTTCTTTCGATGTGAGTGTGTTTGACGGCGTTCGGAGCTTTCGCTTGCGGGCGGCCTATTCCTTATGCGCCAGCTCCCGCCGCTTGGCGCGCCGCACGCGGTTGATATGCCGCTCGAAATCGCCGCTGTTGATCAGCTCGGTCAGCACGAACTGCTCGAACGTCGGCACGCTGCACGAATAAAAGCCGAGTTTCTCCTGAAACGGCTGCGTCAGATGCGCCGGCAGCAGCATATAGCCAATGCGCATGGACGGCGAAATCGTGCCCGAAAACGTGTTGAGATAGATCACGTTGTCGCCTTCGGAGAGCATGAACAGCGTCTCCATGGGCTGCGCGGCGACGGAAAATTCGGAGCCGTAGTCCGATTCGATGATGAGCCGCCCCGCGCGGCTGGCCCAGCGGATGTACTCGTGTCGCTTGGTCGCCGAGGCCGTAATGCCGCTGGGGACGCTCTGATAGGGCGTCGTGTGCAGTATGTCCGCGCGCGACGCGGCCAGCGCGGCGCTGTCGATGCCGTCGCCGGAGAGCGGAAGCGCCTCGTATGTCACGCCCGAAGCGCGGTAAATCTGCTCGATTTTGTCGTAGGAGGGCGATTCGATGGCGTAGACGCGGCCGCGCCCCAGCAGATCGACGATCAGCCGGTAGAGATACTCCGCGCCGGAGCCGACGACGATCTGCGCCGCGTCCACATGAATCCCCCGATTGCGCGCGAGATACCGGCGAATGGCCTCGCGCAGCTCGATGCAGCCGATGTTCGGCGACTTTTCCAGCACGACGGCCTGATCCTCGGCGAGCACGCGCCGCATGGCCTTGCTCAGCACGGACACGGGAAAGGCGGGGCGCGCCGCGAGGACGCGGGCTGGTCTGGGCGCGGGGACGGATGCGGGGCGCGCAAAGCCGTCCGCCTGCCGGAACACGACGAAATAGCCGCTGCGCTCGCGCGATTCGGCATAGCCCTCGTCGCACAAAAGCGCATAGGCGTGCTCGACGGTGATTGTGCTCACGCCGGTTTCATCGGCCAGCAGCCGCTTTGAGGGGAGCTTGCCGTTATAGGGGAAAATGCCCGCGATGACGTCGTCCCGCAGCTGGCGATAGAGCTGGAGATAGGCGGGGCGCTGGCGGCGATCGATGACGTATTTCATCTGGCTATATTATTTGCTCCTGTTCTGACTATTTTATAGTACCAGAGATCATTGTATAATACCCTCTACAACAATGCAAGGGGGAAATTGCAATGCAAACGAAAAATAAACCGACCAGAACGACGCAATGGCTGTGCCTGACGGCGATGTTCATGGCGCTGAACGTGATCATGAGCTCCTTCAGTATTCCCGTGCCGGGCGGGCATCTGTATATGAACGATGTGGTCATCTGCACGGCGGCGATTCTGATGGATCCGCTCGCGGCGTTCCTGGTCGGCGGCGTGGGCGCGTTCCTGGGCGATCTGCTGTTTTATCCCACGCCGATGTTCGTCTCGCTGGCGACGCACGGCCTTCAGGCGGTTGTGATTTCGCTCTTCGCGCATCGCGTGATGAAGAAGCATCCGGCGGCCGCGTCGGGGATTGGCGTGACGCTCGGCGCGCTCATCATGGTCGCGGGCTATTTGCTCGGGCGGGCGTTCATCTACAGCACGCCGGAATACGCGCTGCTCAAGCTGCCCTATCAGTTTTTGCAGGCGGGCGTGGGCGCGGTGGTCGGTATGCTGTTGTGCTGGAAGTGCGGCCTGTGCAGGCTGTATAACGACCGCATGATCCGATAACTGTCCATAAAAAA
>SFOF01000390.1 GCA_004552515.1 Clostridiales bacterium | reverse complement strand
GTGCATTTTGCTGAGTTTTTTTGAATGTTCTGCACATTAACATGAAAAATTTCCCGTATTTGCAGAAAATCCGCATGAATTATGAAAATCCATTCACCGCGCGCCCGCATTTTTCCGCTGTATATACCGCGCATATACAGTGCGCCGCCGCACAACGTGCGGCGGCGCAGACTGCCGAAAAAGTCCGGAACCGTGCAAAATGATTCAGTGCAGGGCGGCAAAGTGTCTGCCGCCGCGCGTGCGCAGCCAGACGAACAGCGCCGCGGCCAGGCCGGCGGTCAGCGCCGCGAAAAGCCCCATGCAGAGCAGCGGCGGCAGAACCGTCGAGAGCCTCCAGCCGCCGACGCCCAGCGCAATGCCGTAGATCCAGCCGCCGAACAGCGTCAGCGTGACGGGCATACTCTGCTTGATCGGATAGATCTCGCTCGACCACGTCAGATTCACATGTCTGAGATTGATAAACAGGCCGAAGCAGGCCGTCAGCACGCAGAAGCTGAGAATAAAGGCCAGCAGCATCGCCACGGAGGCGGCGTCGAGCGCCAGCACCCACGCCATCGCGCCGGCGCACAGCAGCGCGGGCAGGACGGTCAGGCTGAGCTGCACGAGCAGCTTTGCCCGCAGGACGAGCCACGGCTGCACGGGCAGGGACTGCACGATCCAGAGTGTCTTGCCCTCGAGCGAGACGGACGGCGCAGTCGAATCGTTCATTGCGACCAGCATACACAGCGCGGCGGCCGCGAAAATGGGCAGCGCGTCGCTGCTTGCGCCGAGCAGCAGCCGCAGTCCGGCCGCAAGCTCGCCGCCCTTGACGAGCAGCAGCACGGCCGCGATCGGCATCATCAGCGTCCCGAGGCCGCAGTTGAGCATATAGTTCGCGCTCCCGGTGAAGCGACGGAATTCCCGCGCCAGCAGGGCGGCGGCGGGGCGGCGCGTCTTGGCGCCGACGCCCTTATAGCGCGCCTTGGCCGTCGCGCCGGAGGCCGTGGCCAGCTTCAGGAAGGTGCGCGAGAGCAGCTGCCAGACCAGCGCGAACAGCACCGCGACGACGGCCAGCAGGCCGAGCAGCGCTGGCCAGTTCCCGGCGGCGGCCGCGCCGAACAGGTAGAGCGGATAGGCCGCGCCCTTGACCTGCGCGCCGATGACGGCGGCGTTGTGCAGCAGCTCCTGCACAAGCCCCGTCAGCTTGAAATAAACGATGTAATACAGCCCGATCCCGGCCAGCGAGGCCAGCGCGATCAGGAAGCTGCGGTTCTTCAGCTTGCTGTTGATCTTCGCGACCACCCAGCCCAGCGCGCACGAGAGCAGAAACACGATCACGCTGACCGCCAGCAGCATCACGAGCGGGCAGACGATCGCTGCGGCGCTCAGCCGCACGGTGCACCAATAGACGAGGATCGCCGGGAGCATGACCACGCCGCCGAACATCAGTCCCATCAGATAGACCGCCAGCAGGCGGCTGATGAGGATGCAGCGCACGGGGATCGGCAGCGCCAGCAGCAGGTCGTTGTCCCTGGCCTGATAGAGGCTCGAGAACGTGCTGAACACGCTGCCGAACACGCCCAGCAGCAGGCTCAGCATTGCGGCCATGAGGAAATACATCCACGTCATGCCGGCTGCGGCAAGCGGCAGGCAGATCTGCGAAAACAGCATCCCGAGACTGCCGCCGATCACAACAACCATCAGCAGCGCATAGCCGATGACAAAGGCGACGCTCGCGGCCGCCGAGCGCGCCCTTTGGGTCTTCTGATTATAGAAGAAGCTGCGGAACATCTCCAGAAACTGCTTTTTTACCAGAAGCTTCAGCATGACTCGTCCTCCAGCTCGAGGAAGACCTCCTCCAGACTGTCGTCGCCCTTGACCTCCTCCATCGTGCCGGAGCGAATCAGGCGGCCTTCCTTGATGATGGCGACCCTGTCGCAGAGCTTTTCGGCGACCTCAAGCACATGCGTCGAGAAGAAGATCGCGCCGCCCCGGTCGCAGACCTCGCGCATCATGCCCTTAAGCAGACGCGAGGCCTTCGGGTCGAGGCCGACGAACGGCTCATCCATGATGATGAGGCGCGAATCGTGCAGCCACGCGGCGATCAGCGCAAGCTTTTGCTTCATGCCG
>SFOF01000054.1 GCA_004552515.1 Clostridiales bacterium | reverse complement strand
TCCTCGCGGTAATCGCCGGGCAGCGCCGCCAGATCGCCGGGCAGCTCGTAATGCGCAAACCGCTCCTTCGAGCCGGCCGGCCCCTCGTAGTGATGCCGGTCGTTCTGGTGATGCGGCTCGATCTGGGAAATCGTCAGGAAGAACGGCTTATCGCCCGCATAGCCGTCCAGATACTCGAGCGCCATATCGGCGATGCAGTCGGCGCGATAGCCCTTGAAATCGACGCGGCGGTTATTTTCATCAAAGACGTAGCCGTCATAGCCGTGCGAGGTGAACTCCAGCACGTCTGCGGCGCGCCAGTAGCCGGTATAGCCGCCGCGATACTCAAGCGGGATAGCGGTCACCGTGTGATCGACGTCCTTCTTTCCATAGAGCGCGCCGTTGCTGGCCAAATGCCACTTGCCGACATAGGCCGTCTCATAGCCCGCCTCTTCAATATAATTGGCCAGCGTTTTGACGCCGCGCGGCAACATGACGTCGTTGCGATAGCAGCCCGTATCGGTGGCGTAGCGGCCCGTCTGGAAGATCGCGCGGCAGGGGCCGCACACCGGCTGCGGCGTAAAGGCCCGTTCAAAGCGCACGCCCTCGCGCGCCATCGCGTCCAGGCGCGGCGTGATCGGCAGAGCCTGACCATAGCAGCCGATGGTGTCCGGCCGCTGCTGATCGGTAAAGTAAAAGACGATGTTGGGACGGCTGGCCATGTCGTTTCTCTCCTTATTATATATAGGCTGGCTCTCTTGTCAGCCGTTGTGAAAGCATATACGAAAGGATGATTTGTATGACTCTGCCCGTTTTCGATCCGAATGAAAAGCCGCTGGACACTCTGCTGACCGACGGCGGCAACGTCGGCATTTTCCGCACGATCGCCTGCATCGGCGATTCCCTCTCCTCCGGCGAGTTTGAGGGCACCGGCAGCGAGGGTCAGAAGACCTATCACGATATGTACGATTATTCCTGGGGCCAGTATATGGCGCGTCTCGCGGGCTGCAAGGTGTACAATTTCTCCCGCGGCGGCATGAACGCGCGCTGGTATCTGGATTCCTTCGGCGACGAGCGCGGGCTGTGGAACCACGATCTGGCCAGCCAGGCCTACATCATGGCGCTGGGCGTGAACGACATTTCCGACGCTGTGCGCAATAACACCGATCTCGGCTCGATCGAGGACATCGATCCCGCCGACTGGCGCAACAACAAGCGCAGCTTCATCGGCGATTACGCGCGCATCCTCCAGCGCTACCGCGAAATCGCGCCCGATTCCTACTTTTTCCTGATGACCATCCCGCGCAACGGCCAGAACAACGAGCGCACGCCGCTTGAGGAGCAGCACCGCAATCTGCTCTATGCCCTGGCCGAGCTGTTCCCCAATGTGTTCGTGCTGGACCTGCGCGCCTATGCGCCGGTCTATGACGACGCCTTCCGCCATCAGTATTTCCTGGGCGGCCACATGAACCCGATGGGCTATCTGCTCACCGCGCGCATGGTCGTTTCCTACATCGACTATATCATCCGCAGCGATATGCGCCGCTTCGCGCAGGTCGGCTTTATCAACACGCCCTGGAAGAATACGGCGCAATAAGCGAATCGGATGTTAAAGTTTGATTTTCCATTGACAAATCAGGGGAACTGTTCTAAAATAATACTTGTGTCATTGCGGCTCACTAGCCCCGAGCCCTTTGATGATTGCGGCAAGGCGACCGACCACCGCCGAGCAGCCACTTTGTCTTTATAACTGGGGAGGGAATTTTACCGTGAGTACGTTTATGGCAAAGGCTTCCAACGTGGAACGCCAGTGGTATGTCATCGACGCCGAGGGACTTGTGCTGGGCCGTCTGGCCTCTCAGATCGCTCTGATCCTGCGCGGCAAGCATAAGGCGACCTTTACGCCTCATGTGGATACCGGCGACTATGTGATCGTCGTCAACGCCGACAAGATGGTGCTGACCGGCAAGAAGCTGGATCAGAAGACCTATCTGTACCACACCGGCTACGCCGGCGGCCAGAAGGAGATCTCCTACCGCGTTCTGATGGACAAGAAGCCCGAGTTCGTCCTGAAGGAAGCTGTCCGCGGCATGCTGCCCAAGGGCCCGCTCGGCTATGCCATGATGAAGAAGCTGCACGTTTACAGTGGAGCCACCCACGAGCATCAGGCGCAGAAGCCCGTCGCTTTTGACCTGAAGACTCTGAACAAGTAAGGGAGGAGGACGAATCATGTCTGAGGTTTGCTACAATGCTGTTGGCAGGAGAAAAAAGGCGATCGCTCGCGTTCGTCTGATCCCCGGCGAGGGCAACATCGTTATCAATAAGCGCGATCTGGACAACTACTTCGGTCTGGAAACGCTCAAGACCGTCGTTCGTCAGCCCATGACTCTGACCGAGACGACCGGCCGTTTCGACGTTATCGTCAACGTCCACGGCGGCGGCTACACCGGTCAGGCCGGCGCGATCCGTCACGGCATCGCCCGCGCTCTGGTCAAGGCCGACATCGACCTGAAGCCCGCCATCAAGAAGGCCGGCTTCCTCACGCGCGATCCTCGTATGAAGGAACGTAAGAAGTACGGCCTGAAGGCCGCTCGTCGCGCGCCCCAGTTCTCCAAGCGCTGATTGCACAAAATCTCCGCTGCGAATCGACTGGTATTCGTACAGATCATACAGAAACACCCTCTGCCGTATCCGCGGTGGAGGGTGCTCTTTTGTATAGTCGGCCAGCGATCCAGCCTTTCACGCACATTCAGCAGTCTTCAAAGCTCGAAACGTTTGCGCGTTCACCGCCCTCGCGCCCATATGACAGCGCCCCGCCTCATCCGGTGAAGCGGAGCGCCAGCGCGTGTTCAAACAGAGAAGCCGCAAGCTCGATTGGCCTTTCGTCAGGGTGCGGCGCTTAAAACCCCTGCCTTCAGCCCGCGGAAAGCCCTCAAACGCGCCCCGATCCTATTCATTTGAATCGCAGCCGAACCGGGTCTGTGTAATTGTGCTTGTACTTCCAGGGGATCTGGAAGGTCAGCGCGCCGTCCCTGTAGACATATTCGAGCGGCGTGCCGTCATAGAGCGTCAGCGACGCCGGTTCCCCCACGTCTCGAATTTCGATGGGATAATCGACGCGCCAGTCGGGCAGCACAAACCACTCGCCGTCCCTGATCGTTACGGGGACGTTGCTCCTTTCCGGCCACGGCCCGCCCTGCACGTCAAAGAGCGTTTCGCCGTACTTTTCGATCCATTCGCCAATCTGCCGCATCCTGTAATAGTAAACGTCGGGCAGCGTCCCATCGGCCTTCGGCCCCACGTTGGCGACGAAATGACCGCCCCAGGCGCGCGCTTTGCCAAACTCGCCGATCATCCAGCCGGCCGGCCGGTAGATCTCATAATCGTTATAGCCCCAGCCGCCGTCCGAAAGGCAATGGATATACTGGAACCGCCCCTCGGGCCGCTGATCCGGAAATCGACATTCCGGGCAAACGAAATCGCCGTAGCCCCAGCCGCGATTGTTGCACAGTATGCCCGGCTGCAGCGCGCGCACCTCTTCAGGCGTAACCGCCATATCACAGCTGCCGTCGAACCAGAGCATATCGATTTTTCCGTAGCGCGTCAACAATTCCGTGATCTGGCCGCGGCGATAGGCGCGCTCTTCCGCGTCAAATTGCGGCGTTCGCTTTTTCGGCGCGCGCGGCTCAAAGTCTATGCCCACCTCTTCATCGCGCGCGAAGGACATATAGTCCTGCTCCACGCGCCAGTCCGGCGGCGAATAGTAGAGCCCCACGCGCAGTCCGTTCCTCCGGCAGGCCGCGACGAACTCCCCCACCAGATCGCGCCCGTGAAGATAATTCTTCGTGTTGAAATCGCCGTATTCGCTCGGCCAGAGCGCAAAACCGTCGTGGTGCTTCGTGGTCAGTATGGCGTACTGAAACCCCGCCTTCCTCGCGGCGCGCAGCCATTTGTCCGGATCGTAATGCTCGGCGCTGAAACGCTCCGCCTGCTTCCAGTATTCCCGCGGCGGCTCGCAGCTCGTGTGCGCGGCCAGGCCCCAGGTCGGCTCGCCGCCCTCATAGCCGTGCGGCTGCGCGCGCATCATGCCCCATGAAAGATCGTTCATGCCGCACACGGCGCTGATGCCCCAGTGGACGAACAGCCCCAGGCAGGTCTTATCCCACCAGGCGGTATCGGGATGCCGGTTGACCTCAAAGCCGCCGCCCGCCGTCTCGCGATTGCCGATCAGGGCGTGCTGCATTTCGACGGTCTGATCCTTACTCATGCTCTTCCCTCTTTTCATATTCAAGAATAACCGGCCCGAACAGGCCGCTGCGATAATCCGCCTCGGACGGCGCCCAGCGATGCCAGCGCCCGCGTCCGCTCTCCACCGCGCTTTTGAGCCGATTGATCAGCAGATTGCCCACGCGCACCCGCAGCGTATGCCGTCCGGCGGACACATTCTGAAATTCCGCGCGATAAGGCCCCCAGAACAGACTCTGTTCCGCGCCGCCGTCAAGCGATACTTTCGCCATGCAGCGCACCTCGCCCAGATCGACAGTCAGCCGTTCAGCGCACGCGGGAAGCTCAAACGCCGTTTCATAACTCACAACGCCCGAAAAATCCCCCAGCCCCAGCTGCGCCCAATCGCACAGCGCGCTTTCAACGCCGCGCTTCATACGCTCCGGAATGGGCTTTTCAAAGCCCGTCGGCCTGCACTGACGCGCTTCATCTACATAAACGCGCCAGACGGCCGGCAATTCAACCGGCAGGCGCATGGGCTTTTCCGCTTCCCTCTCCATGGGCGCGCGCTCCGCGTCGAATTCCAGAAAAAAGCCCTCGCCGGCGGCCATTTTCAGCGGTGCCAGCGCCCCCTGTTCCGAATCGCGGGACACAGCGTCGCGGCGCGTTCCGTTTTCCAGATTCCAGCAGACGGCACGGCCGTGCGCCCCGTTCAGGCGCAGCAGTCCCTCATGCGAAACCGTATCGTTGTTGCACAGCCAGTACACCTTACGCCCGCCGATTGTCCGGCGCTGCATCCGCAGCCTGAAGCCGCCCTCGAGCCAGTCGGCCATGACGTTCAACTCGCCGATATGCCGCTCAAGACCGTCCCGCGCATCGACGGCGTTGGGATGCGTCCTCAGGCGCTCCGACAGAGCGCGCATCATCGCATCGTCCGCGCCCTCCTCCGCCGACGCTTCGGGAAGCGCGCCCAGATAAATCACGCACCCGCCCTGATCGGCAAACGCCAGCAGCTTTTCCATAACGTCCCGCGGCAGAATGTAAAGCGGCGGCAGAACGACCGTATCAAACGCGTAAGCGCCATGGCGCAAGCGGCCGCCCTCGAGCCGGAACGCGCGGCTATAGTGCCGGTCGGCGATGAGAAAGCCGACGCGCAGATCGGTCAGGCGCTCTATCGCGTCCGTATAGGCGCGGTCTATCTCTTCGATCGTCCGGCCATATTCAAAGCAATCCGGCAGATTCTTCCGATCGTAGACATAGGTATTTTCAAACGACGGCTCTTCGTCGAACGCGCCGTCGCCCAGCAGCGCCCAGACCGATTCCAAGGGATTGTAGAGCAGCGTATCGGCGTCCATCCTGCCCTGCGAAACGACGAACGAGCCGCGCCGCATATAGTCCGCAAACTCCCTCATCCATTGCCACGCGGGCTGCCAGTCGAAGAAATCCGGCGCGTAATGCGCGTTTTCAATGCGCTCTCGATCGCTGTACACGCCGTGCGGCACAATGTTGCTCACGCTCATTGCCAGCGCGTTGTTGACGGCGCGGCGCATATCCAGCGGCGTCGTTTCCCAGCCCGCGCAGCCCAGCAGCTCGCACATGAAGCGCTTGCCGTCCAGCTCGGCCACCGACTGCGCTTCCTTGTAGGTGCGCGCGTTCCACGGATCGCAGAAGAGATGATCGACGCCCGTCATGCTCATCGCGCGGTAAACGCGCATGGGATCGCCCGCCAGAAGCGCCTGTCCCAGCAGCCGCTCCTCCCACAGATGTCCCGTAAAATACAGCCCGTATTCGGCCAGGCGGCGGCTCGTTATGCCGAACATGACGCGCGCATAGACCTCCGAAACCGCGTCGAACCAGTCGTAACGCGCGCGCATCCAGCGGCCTTCCCCGTCCTTTTCCAGCAGCAGCGGGCACATGAGCCGCAGATCGCGCCCCGTCCTGCGCTCATATTCCGCTTCCAGATCGCGCGACCAGCACAGCTTGTAGCCATAGTCGCCCTCCAGATCGAAGAAGTGCCCGGAAAGCGCATCGCCCAGCTCGGATTTATAGCGCTCGAGGATCGGCGCGTGAATCAGCCGCATCGCCCGATCGGCCATTTCATGCTGCAAATAGTTGTTGCAGGAGCCTTCCGACGTGCGCGCCGTATAGGGCGTAAAGACAAACAGTGTTTCATCGCGTTCGTCCGCCGCGACGCGTTCCCCCGCCGCCGCCAGACGAAGCGAACGGCTGTCTATAAGCCCGCTCTCATGGCGCTCGGCGACGACGGTGAACTGCGCGTCCGGCACGACGGCGCTTTCGCCGCGCTTTAAGTGAATCCGGCGGCAGCGCAGCGACACGGCGCGCAGCTCAGAATGTCCCTCGATCATCTCGGGCGTGCCAAATATACAGGCCGGCTCGCAATAGCCCATCGACAGACCGGCCCTTTTCGTTTCCTCGAGCGCCGCGTCGAAGCACTCAAAATAGCGCCCCGCCTGAAAATCGCGCGTCCCTTCAAAATAGCGGCTGTCCCGATGGTCATAAAAGCCGCGATCCTGCACATAGCCGCCGCTCAGGCCCTGCGCCGCCATTTCGCGCGCTTCAGCGCCGTATTGCGCCGCCTGCGGATTCTTATCGATCCAGAACCAGAACGCATAGGGCGCATAGGCCTTGTCCGGCATGGCAAAGCCGGCCTTCAATTCGTCCAGCGTGGTTTTTTCACGCCGAAGCCATTTTTCATCGATCATACTTTTCCTCCAAGGCGCGCCGGTCACGGCGCTTTTTCGTCCTCCATGGCGCACTGCCGCCTGAACTGCTCCGGCGTTACGCCCGTAAAGCTCTTGAATTGCCGCGTCAGCGTCGCTGCGTTCTGTATGCCCACGCTCAGCGACAAATCGGCAATTTTCATGTCCGGATTGTCGTGCAGCAGCTCACAGGCGCGGTTCATGCGCAGCGCCGAAAGATAGGCGCTGAAGTTGATGTCGTTGGCCTTTTTGAACCAGCGCGACAGATGAACCGCCGTCACATGGAAGCGCTCCGCCACGCTCTCCAGCGTGATGTCCTCCGTGTAATGCGCCTTCATATAGGCCAGCACGCGCTCGCGGAACTCGTCGTGAACCGGCTCGGCCGGCGCTTCCGCCACGCGCGCTTCAAGCTTCATGCCGCTCGCGATTTTGCGGACAATGTAATCCGGATGATAAAAATCGTCCGTCTCGTCCTCGATCACGCCGCCGCGGCTCGCAATCTGCGCGCGCAGCATGGACGCCCAGCTGCGCAGTGCGTAGAGCCGCCCGTTTCCCTCTTCAATCGTCTCTCTCAGCAGTGCCGCCGCCGCATCGGCCGCGCCGCCCATGATCCTCTCAGCGACCTGAGCCGCCACGCCCTCGTCAAGGGCGCCCGCGTGCGCCGTCTCGCCCCGCGAAAAGGCATAGCGCCGCCCGTTTGCGGGCACCAGCGCGCACAGCATCCTCCGCTGCGCCTGACGCATCGCGGCCTGAACCGCATGGGGATTGGTGTAGACGCCGCTCGTCCCCATGTAAACGCACAGATCGCCCGGGAGCGTATCGAAATACTGCTGCACGGTCTGCTCGATCGAGGTGCCCGGCTGCGCCTCGATCAGGAAATAGACGCGGCAGTCCCCGCTGCGCACGCCGCAGCTGTTGATATTGTCCTCGACGAACTGGATCAGCGAGTCCATCTGAGCGTCCTCCATCGCGCCGTCCGCGGCCTGCACGGCCAGACACACCGCCACAAAGCCGCCAAAGCTCTCCGACACGATCTCGGCCATACGCTCCGGCACGCCGTCCTGCTTTTCCTCGAGCAGACGGCGCATCATGTCCTCCAGCTCCCGCCGGCGGAACTGGTCGTTTTCCAGCATCATGCGCGCAATCTGATCGATCTCACTGTCGTCGCAGCGCCGCCACAGGCCGAACGAGCGGCTGATCGCCTGCGAAAAGGAGCTGTTGACCAGCATCAGCGCGATCAGCAGCGTCAGCCCCGCCGCGCACAGCCCCACCGACAGCGCGGCGATGCGGCGGTATTCCCGCTCATAGGTGTCGATATTGGTGAGCAGCAGATAGGAAAACTGCGCGCTTTCCAGCCGCTCCATATGATAGACCTCGCCCTCCAGCGACACGCGGCCGCCCTGCGCGTCCGTCCAGTCGAGCGCGCGCAGCGTCTCGTCCATCTCGCTCAGCGAGGAGGCAAAATAGCCGCCCTCCGAATCGAGCACGACCATATGCTGCCCCGGATAAAGCGCGTCAAAGCCCTCCAGCCCCGCAAGCTGCTCCGGCCTGACCAGCACGAGCAGCCGTCCGCTTACGGGAACGGTCGCCGTATAGATGGCCAGATTCTTGAAGGAATTCCAGCCCTCCTTCAGCTCGAAGGGGCTGTCGAAGCGTTCGCTGCTGGAGAGGCGCTTCTGGATCCACTCGATGTATTCGTAATAGTCGATGTCGATCGTGCCATTGCCGCCGATCATGCGGTTGACCGAGGGCGCGTAGAGATAAACGCCGTCCACATAGTCGTAGGCGTTCTGCATGATGGACAGCGTGTGGATGGTCTGCGTCACATATTCGGAAATGTCCGCCCAATCGCTGGTGCGGCTGTTGACCGTGCGCACGAAGGCCGTCTCGCTCTTGCACAGAAACACCATATCGCGGATGCCGAACGTCTCCTGCTCGAACACGTCGCGAAAATGGCCGAGCGTGCGCCGGATCCGCGCGTCGCTCTCGGCGCTCAGGCGCGCGCTGACCGTCAGCGTGCTGACGCTGAACACGACGATCAGCACAAGCCCCACGGCGATATTGAGCCACAGCACCACCGAGGCCCGAATTTTCCGCATCCGTTCCAGCAAGCGTCTCATACGATGCACCCCATTCCCGAGTAATCAGCCGTATTGTATCACAAAAGCGTGCCTTCCCGCAATAAAAAGCGCACCTCACGCCAAAAGGGAGGAAGAGGCGTGCTCTCCCTCCCCTGATCTGCGTGGGCTTACTTGTTGTACATCTGCTTGCCTTCGATGTACTTGTTGTAGATGGCGCAGATGCCCTCGATGTCGTAGGTGCTGCACTCGTCCAGATAGGCCTGCCAGGTCGCGTCGTCGTCGATGTCCATCTCGCCGGTCACGAACTTGGCAAAGCTCTCGGACATATAGGTGTACAGCGGATCGGTGACCTCGGCCACATACTCGCGCTCCTCGGCGGTGATGGAGGGCAGCGACACGTCGACGCTGTTTTCAGGCTCCATGTTCTCGTACGTCCAGTGCTCGGAGGCGAATGTGTAGGGGTTGGCGTATTCCACAGTGCCGTCGGGCATGAGGAAGCCGATGTAGGTGTTCTCGCCCAGACCGTTGGTGTTGGTCACGCCGAACGCCGGGAACAGGCCGGACATAACCAGGCCGTTCATGCTCACGCCCAGCGCCATCTTGGGATTCTCTTCGGGCTTGTCACCGGAGGCCGTCAGGTATTCGCCGATGAACACCTTGTTGCCGTCCGCGTCGTAGTCCCAGGACTGGCCTTCAAAGCCCAGCGCCAGCAGGTTGTGGATCTCGTCGCTCAGCGTCGCGTCCAGCACGGCGACCGCTTCCTTGACGTGCTTGGACTGCGCGTTGATGGCCGTCATGCCCCATGTGTTGGCGCTGTACTTGGTCATCGCGCCGCGCAGCGACCACCAGCCGCCGTTGTTCATGGCCAGCGCATAGGAAATGTTGATGTACTCGTGGCCTTCAACGCCCGGAACGTCGCTCAGCTTGGAGCCGCCGTCCAGATACTGATTGAGGAAGATGAAGGACTTGCCGCTGTTCAGCTGCGCCTTGATCATGTCCTGATCCCACGCGGCGTAGTCGGGCGCGATCAGGCCGTCCTCATAGATCTTGTTGACATAGGACACGGCATCTCGGAAGGCCTGCGTGGTGCCGTCCACGGTGTACTCTGTGCCGTTGAAGCCCAGCACCCAGCGGTGGCACGGGAACACCTTTTCATTGATGTTGCTCCAGATGCCGCCCGCGCCCGTATCCCTGTTCAGGAAGGGATAGGAATCGGGATAGATCTCCTTGAGCTGCCTGGCCGCCTCGAGCAGCGCCTCAGGCGTGGTCGGATAGGCGATGTTGTTCTCGTCAAAGACGGTCTTGTCGATGACAATGCCGCCGCTCGGGTTGCAGGTGCCGCCCTGATTCTCGGAGAACATGGGCGAGAAATAGATGTTGCCGTCCTCATCGTACATATAGTCGACCAACTGACCGCACTCGGCGAGCAGGCGATCCAGATTGGGCGTATCGTAGTCCTTCAGATTGACAAAATAGCCCTTCTTGCCCAGGCCGTTGACATTGGTCGCACCGCCCTGGAAGGTTCCGTCGCTGCCGGACAGCCCCTGCAGGCCGATGATGTCCCACGGCAGATCGGCCGCGTTGACGGCGATGTTCAGCTTCTCCTGATACTCAGCCGCCCAGCCGAAAAATGTGTATTCCAGCGTCACGTCATAGCCCAGCTGCTCGCTCAGCTTCTTGATATACTCCTTCTGCACGGGGGTATCGGCGGGATCGTAGGAGCTGAAGTAGGGCGCGAGCACGGACAGCGTCACGCTCTCGCCCTCGGCCAGCGCGCCGGACACGGGCAGCGCGCTGACAAGCAGCAGCGCCGCGATCAGGATGGATACCAGTTTCTTCATGGGTCAGTTCCTCCTTGTAATGATATATTACCAGCGGCTCATGCCGCCGACAATCGGAAATATCTGTCAGCCCTTGATCGAGCCGACGAACACGCCCTTGACGAAATACTTCTGGACAAAGGGATAGACGCACAGTATCGGCGCCATGCCGATGAATATCGCGGCCATCTGGATGTTGCGCGCGTTATAGCGGCTGTTCTTCATGGCCTGCCGCAGATATTCGTCGTCGCCCTGATTGGCGCGCTGGAGCGTCGTCGTGATACTGTCCAGTATGCGGCGCAGCAGCAGCTGATACGGGAACAGCTCCTCGCGGCGCAGATAGATCATCGCGCCGAACCAGCCGTTCCAGTTGCCCACCAGCGAGAACAGCCCCAGCGTGGCGTAGATGGCGATGGACAGCGGCGTTACAATCCGCAGATAGATGCGGAACTCGCCCGCGCCGTCGATCATCGCGGCCTCGCGCAACTGCATGGCGTTGCCCTGAAAGAACGTGCGATAGAGCACGACGTTGTAGGCGCTGATGCCCGGAATGATCATGACCCACACTGTGTCGATCAGATGGAGCGCCTTGTTGAGCAGATAGCCGGGGATCAGGCCGCCGCTGATGAACATCGTGATGGTCAGCATGACCGTGATCGGCTTTTTGAGCACATAGTCCTGCACAGAGAGCGCGTAGGCCAGCATGGAGGTGAACGCCATGCCTAAAAACGTGTTCGTGAAGGCGTAGAACACCGTGTTCAGATACGAGCGCCCCATGTTCGGCTCGGAAAAGACCACCTTATAGGCGTCCAGCGAGAAATCGCGCGGCCAGAGGAAGAAGCCGCCCTGATCGACCGCCTGCGCCGAGCTGAGTGAAATGGCGAACACATAGATGATCGGATAGAGCATGAGCAGCGTAAAGAGGAAGAGAAAGGCGATGTTGAACCCGTCGAAGAAGCGCTCGCCCGCCGTTTTTTTGATTTTCATTGTCTTCATGCGCTTTTCCTCCTCACCACA
>SFOF01000389.1 GCA_004552515.1 Clostridiales bacterium | reverse complement strand
CTTGCCCGCCTGGCCGAGGATCGCTACCTGATCCGCGTGACCTGCGGCAAGGGCGTGTACATCCGCACGCTGTGCCACGACATCGGCCGCGCGCTGGGCTGCGGGGCGCACATGAGCTTCCTGCTGCGCAGCAGGGCCGGCGTGTTTACCTGCGAAGACGGCCTGACGCTGGAGGAAATCGACGCGCTTTCCCAGGCGGGCGAGCTGGAAGGCAGGCTCTGCGCCCTCGACGCGCCGCTTGAGCGCCTGAACGCGGTCTACGCCCCCGCGGGCCGCGAGCGCTTCATCCGCTGCGGAAACCCGCTCCGGCCGGGCGACTTTTCCGGCCAGGCCGCGCCGGGCGAGGCGGTGCGCGTGTATCTTCAGGATCGATTCGCAGGCATCGGCGAGGGTACGCCCGACGGCGGCGTCCGCTTCCGCGCCATGCTGCTGGAGGTTTGACAAATGCTTCTGCTTCATGACATGAAGGAATTTCATCAGGCGGGCTGCGTGCTGGCGCTGGGCACCTTCGACGGCGTGCACCGCGGCCACAAGACCCTGCTGCTGCGCACGGTGGAGCTGGCGAAAAAAGCCGGCCTGCCGTCCGCGGCGCTGACCTTTGACCGG
This sequence comes from Clostridiales bacterium, assembly GCA_004552515.1. Lineage (GTDB taxonomy): Bacteria > Bacillota > Clostridia > Christensenellales > Aristaeellaceae > Firm-10. Next base: position 1,515 of record SFOF01000389.1, on the reverse strand, counting down.
CACCCGCTGGCGCTTTTGTGCCCCGAAAAGGCGCCCCGGCTCCTGACCACGCCCGAACAGAAGCGGGCGCTGATCGAGCATCTGGGTATCGACGTGCTGGTCGAGCAGCCCTTCACCCAGGAATGGGCGACCCAGACCCCCGAGCGCTTTCTCAGGGCGGTCTGCCGCGACATGCATCCGCAGACGCTGGTGGTCGGCTTTAACGAGGATGAGGAAGCGTCGCTTCGGGCGCTTTACGAGCGCGGCCTCAAAAACGGCGTGCCCGGCATGAAGCTGATATCCGGCGACGAGGCGCGCGCAATGGAGCCGGCGCTCTCGAAGGACGCGACCATGGCGCTCTACGCGGCCACCGGCGGCATCACCTGTCCCTATCAGCTGACGATCGCCTGCGCCGAAAACGCGCGTGACAACGGCGCAAAATGGCTGATGAACCACCCCGTGACCGCCATGCGCCGCGTGGAAAACGAGATCGTCATCACGGCCGGGGGCGAAGAGATCACGACGCGCTATGTGGTCAACGCCGCCGGCGTGTTCTCCGACGAGGTAAGCCGTATGCTGGGCGACGATTCGTTCAGCGTGCATCCGCGCAAGGGCGAATACATGCTCTTCGACCGCAAAAACACCTGCGTCAGAACCGTGATCTTCCAGACGCCCTCCAAGCTGGGCAAGGGCATACTGGTCTCCCCGACCGTGGACGGCAATATGTTCATCGGCCCGACCGCCGTGGACATGAACGACAAGCGCGACACCTCCGTCACCGCCGAGGGCATTGCCCAGCTGACGAAAATGTCGAAAAAGAGCGTGCCGGACATCAATCTGCGCGCGGTCATCACGTCGTTCGCCGGCGTGCGCGCCCAGCCCTCGACCGGCGATTTCGTGATCGGCATCTCGAAGGCCGAGCCGCGCCTCATACAGGCCGCGGGCATCTGCTCGCCCGGCCTGACCTCCTCGCCCGCCATCGCCGAGGAGATCGACCGGCTGCTGCACGTCGCCGGACTGGTCATGCACGAGAAGGCCGACTACAATCCCATCCGCCGCGCCATTCCCGAGTTCCGCAAGCTCGATAACGCCGGACGCGCCGCCCTCATCGCGAAGGATCCGCGCTACGGACGCATCATCTGCCGCTGCGAGACCATCAGCGAGGGTGAAATCGTCGAGGCCATTCGCCGCGGCGCGCGCTCGCTGGACGGCGTAAAGCGCCGCACCCGCGCCGGCATGGGGCGCTGCCAGGGCGGCTTCTGCTCACCGCGCGTGATGGACATACTCGCCCGCGAGCTGAATATCCCCATGACCGAGCTGACGAAATTCGGCGGGAACTCAAAGCTGCTCGCCGGAAAGCTGAAGGAGGTCTGAGCCATGAACAGATCGTTTGACATCGCCGTCATCGGCGGAGGCCCCGCCGGCCTGGCCGCCGCGCTCGAGGCGCACGCCGCCGCGCCGGAAAAGAGCGTTGTCATCATTGAGCGCGATAAGGAGCTGGGCGGCATCCTTCAGCAGTGCATCCACAACGGCTTC
>SFOF01000388.1 GCA_004552515.1 Clostridiales bacterium | reverse complement strand
AATCTCGAAAACAAAGACGAAGTGGCGCGGCAGGTCGGCATCGGCGCGGTCGTGTTCTTCGATCTGTACAACAGCCGCATCAAGGACATCGACTTCTGGTGGGATCGCGCGCTCAACTTCGACGGCGAAACCGGCCCCTACGTCCAGTATACCCATGCCCGCAGCTGCTCCGTGCTGCGCAAGGCCGGCGCGTGCGACGCCGCGTGCGACTACAGCGGCCTGGCCACCCCCGAGGCGCAGGACGTAATTCGCCTGCTCGAGCAGTTCCCCGCGCTCGTGGCCGAGGCGACCGACCGCAACGAGCCGTCCATGATCACGCGCTATTCCATCTCGCTGGCGCAGGCGTTCAACAAGTTCTATTATGAGAACCGCATCCTCGACGACGACATGGGGATCCGCGCCGCGCGTCTCGAGCTGACCCGCGCCACCCGCCAGGTCATCGCCACCGCGCTGGGACTGATCGGCGTGGCCGCGCCCGAGCGGATGTAATCGCTTCCCCGGACATATCAAAGGAGCCGACGCGCCGCGCGCCGGTTCCTTTTTATGGGCAATGAATCGACAGCCGCGTTGACAAACGGCGCAGCGCCCTGGCCCGCAAACGGATTCCGGCAGACGCTCCGGCGAAAACAGCCGCGTCCATCGAGCGCTTCTCTCGACGAATGCGGCTGCGCGCTTATTCGATTCCCTGTCCGTACGCCATGAGCGCGATCTCCGCGGGCGGGTTCAGCGGATCGAGCGTTTCGCAGGCGGCGGTTCTCCCGCCCATCGCTTCAATAAACGGCTCCACGCCGCCCAGCTCAAATGTGAGACGCGGCGTTTTGTAGTGCATGGGCACGGTCACGCGCGCGCCGATACGCCGGGCCAGCGCCGCGGCCTGACGCGCGTCAATCGTATACACGCCGCCCACCGGAACGAGCAGCGCGTCCACGCGGCCGAAGGCGGCGATCTGCGCGTCGCTCAGATCATGGCCGAGATCGCCCAGATGCAGCACGCGCGCGCCATCGCCCTCGATGAGAAACATGACGTTCGGGCCGCGCTTTGCGCCATGCGCGTCGTCGTGGAAGGACGCAAAGCCCGTCGCACCGACTTTTCCCGGGAAATGACCGGCAGCCCTGATCACCGTTTCCGGCTCCAGCGCGCCGATGTGATTGTGGTCGAAATGCTCGTGGCTGATCGTCACGAGATCGACATGGCCGCGCGGCCGCTCATAGCCGACGCTCCCGTCGAACGGATCGGTCACGACGGTCGCGCCGTCGTTCATGGTCAGCCGGAAGCACGAGTGGCCTATCCAGCGAATCAGCATACAATCCCCTCCCTCAGCATATCCAGGCACAGCCCGCAGGCGTACAGCGCCCCGCCGCACCGCTTCCTCAGCGCGACAGCCGCGGCCTGACGCACCGTCATTTCATAATCTCCCAGGCCCTGACGCAGCTCGAGCCGCTTGATCCCCTCGAGCCACGCGCGCGTTTCCTCATCGCAGACGCTCTGCGCGGCGCCCTGCCGGAAGAGCCGCGTCAGCTCGCTTTCGCCGCACCGCGCCGCCGCCCATCGCTCAAAGCGCGTTCGCCACGCCCCATCCGGCGCGACGGCCAGCAGCGCGCCGCGCTCCTCGACCCGAAAACCCGCCGCGCGCATCGCCTGCGCAAGCCCGCGCCATTGCTCGCAGCGCGACGGCAGATTGGTCACGTACAGCGCGCCGCCCCGATCGCAGCGCAGGAACGCGCCCGTGCCGTTCAGCAGACCCCCGAGCCGCTCTCTCATCGGATTCACGTGATATTTCACCTCGATAGGCGCATTATAGCACGTTTTTTCACATTCCACAAGCGCATAGGCGCGCTTCCCGCCGGTTATACTCGGCTTATATATAATAAGGAAGTGACGCTGATGAAAAATTCCACGTTCGCGATTCTGGCCCTGCTGGGCGCGCTGGCGCTGGGCGGCGCGGCTTTTCTGTTCAGGAATCATTGGAGCGCCCCCGCCGCCGTTCCTTCAGACGCGGCCATGCAGGAGGGCGCGCCCTCGCCGCTTAATGGCTATCAGCTGCTTGAAACGGCGGGCGCCGTCTATGACGGCGATCTCGATCAATGGTCGTTCTGCGATGAGACGACGCTCCTGGGGCAATC
>SFOF01000387.1 GCA_004552515.1 Clostridiales bacterium | reverse complement strand
GAGGTCATGCAGCTTTGAGAGGTCAGCGCCGCCGTACCAGTCAATGGGCATCTTTGCCAGCTGGTCAATCGTCCAGGAATATTTTTGATCACTGGCCTGGAATTCGTCGATGTTGAAATAGGCCCTCATGGCCGTGCTGTAAACGTTCAGGCTTTTTGCAAAAAAATCCTTGCGCTGCTGCGGGTCGTTCTGGGCCTGAAGGCTGTCGTTCAGGATTTCGTTTGGACGAATGCTGACGCCATAGGCTGGATTGGCCATTTCGTGGATTTTTGGGTCTGTATAGTCTACTGTGCCGTCCTTAACGCCTTCCGGCGCGCAGCACATGAAAATAAAATACTGCTCATCCTTGACCGTACCGTCCAGCACCTTGCGGCAATATTTTAGGCGTTGCCCCAGAAATGCCTGCTCATTGTCCCCGGCCGTAGAGATGCCGATCAGCAACTTGTTGGTGTATGCCTTTTGAGCCTCTTTAAACAGGTTGTACTGCTTCGGCTTTTTGAAAGCATGAATCTCGTCGCAGATGATGGGCGCGCCATAGCGCCTGCACAGCGCCACGACCGCCGTCAGCTCCTCCACGCTCCATGCGCGGCCGCAGGGGTTGTGCGGCGAGCAGAGCATGACCGCCTTCGCCTCGCCGGAGGCCAGCTTCGCCTCCATGTCGGACAGATCCATCGTGTAGCGGCCGTCCTCCCCGCGCACGAGCGGGCTTTCGACAACCCTGCGGTCATTGGCCCGGACGGACATGAAGAACGGGCCGTAGACCGGCGGATTGATGAGCACGCCGTCGCCCGGCATGGTCAGCACGCGCACGCAGAGCTTGAGCCCCGCCACCACGCACGGACTCATGATCGTCTCCTCCGGCGCGATGCGCACGCCATGCCTGCGCGCCCAATAGGCGCACAGGGGCTTTGCATCCTCCTCGTCGCTGATGGTATAGCCCCACGTTCCCTGCGCAGCCACTCGCTCAAGCGCCCGCTGCACAGCCGGCGGCGACGGGAAGTCCATATCTGCCACCCACATGGGGATCATGTCCGGGTCGCCGTCCGCGGCGATCATGCCATCCCACTTCTCACAGCGCGTGCCGATGCGGTCAATGCCCGCGTCGAAATAGGCTGCGTCAAACCTCTGCTCGTCCATTGTATCCTCCTGTTCATCGGGGCGGAAGCCAGGCTTCTGCGCGCCGCTTGATCCCTTTGCATGGTTTGTGCCGATGCGGTATCCTCAGGCATCCCCGTTCACGCACCGGATGACCCAGTAGCCGCCGTCACGCTCGATGACCTCCGCAATGCCGTAGAGCTCCTTGAGGAACTTGAGCGCGCTGGGCGCGCCCTGCTGCTTGCGGATGACCAGATAGAGCGCGCCGCCCGCGCGCAGATGCGCCTTCGCATCCTCGAACATCCTGTAAATGACCGCCTTGCCCGCGCGGATGGGTGGGTTGGTCATCACGGCGTCAAACTCGCCCGTGACGGCGGCAAACCCGTCGGAGAGCAGCGCCACCGCCTGCATGCCGTTCGCCGCGACATTTTCCTGCGCCAGCGCCAGCGCGCGCTCGTTGATGTCCGCCATGGTCACGCGCACCTGCGGATGCGCCGCCAGCGTCAGCACGGTCATCGCGCCCCAGCCGCAGCCCATGTCCAGCACGTCGCCGGAGAGATCGTCCGGCAGGGCGCCGCACAGCAGCTTGCTGCCCGGATCGACGTGCTGCTTGGAAAACACGCCCGCGTCCGTGTCAAACGCGAGCACGCGGCCCGCAAACACCGCGCGGAAGGAGCGCACCTCATGCGCACTCGTCGGTGTGCTCGTGTAATAATGCTCAGGCATGATCATCCTCCTGTTCCAACAAAGCGACCTCTTCGTCCGTCAGCTCGCGCCACTGACCCGGGGCGAGCGCGGGGTCCAGCGCCAGCGCGCCGATCCTCTCGCGCTTCAGGTAGGTCACAGGCGCGCCGCGGCTTGAGAGCATGCGCTTGACCTGATGGTACTTGCCCTCCGACACGCGCACGCGCACCTCGCTGCTTGCGCCGTCCGTGGAAAGAATCGTAAGCCCCGCGGGCCTGGCGTCAAACGTGCCGTCGCTGTCATCGATGTGCAGCCCGGCGGCAAAGGCGGCGATATCTTCTTCATGCAAAAC
>SFOF01000386.1 GCA_004552515.1 Clostridiales bacterium | reverse complement strand
GCACGAGGCAGACTGCCTTCACGCCGATGGCAAACACGATGTTCTGATAGACGATGCGCAGGCACTTCTTCGCAATCGCGATGGCTGCGGCAATCTTGCGCGGATCGTCGTCCATGAGCACGACGTCCGCTGCCTCGATCGCCGCGTCGGAGCCGAGCGCGCCCATCGCGATGCCCACGTCCGCGCGGGAGAGCACCGGCGCGTCGTTGATGCCGTCGCCGACAAACGCCACCGTCTCGCCCTTTCCCCTGCCCGCGAGAATCGCTTCCACGCGGCTCACCTTGTCCGCCGGGAGCAGCTCGCTGTGCACCTCGTCGATGCCAAGCTCCGCCGCCACCTGCTGCGCCACCGCGTCGCGGTCGCCGGTCAGCATCACCGTGCGCGTCACGCCCACGCGGTGCAGCGCCGCAATCGCGTCCTTCGCGCCGGGCTTGACCTGATCGGCGATGAGGATGCAGCCGGCATACGCGCCGTCCACGGCGACATGCACCACCGTGCCCACGCCCGCGCAGGGCTTCGCCGTGACGCCCACGCGCGCCATCAGGCGCTCGTTGCCCGCAGCCACCTGCCGCCCATCGACCTTCGCCACAACGCCATGACCGCTGATTTCCTCCACGTCACAAACGCGCGCGGCGTCGATCGCCTGCCCGTAGGCGTTTTTGAGGCTCTGACTGATGGGATGCTGGGAATAGCTCTCGGCCAGCGCCGCCAGCTCAATGAGCTGCGCCGCGGTCATGCCCTCCGGGTAGACGCCGCTGACGGCGAACACGCCGCGCGTCATGGTGCCGGTCTTGTCAAAGACGACCGTGCGGGTTTTTGAGAGCGCCTCGAGGAAGTTGGAGCCCTTGACCAGCACGCCGTCCCGGCTCGCGCCGCCGATGCCCGCAAAAAAGCTCAGCGGGATGGAGACGACCAGCGCGCACGGACAGCTGATGACCAGGAACGTCAGCGCGCGCAGCACCCACTCGCCCAGCTGCGCCTCCATGCCCATCGCCAGCCGGATGACGGGCGGCAAAACCGCCAGCGCCACCGCGCCATAGCACACGGCCGGGGTGTACACGCGGGCAAACTTTGTGATGAAGTTCTCCGGCGCGGACTTGCGGGAGCTGGCGTTTTCCACCAGCTCGAGGATCTTCGAGACGGTGGATTCGCCGAACTCGCGCGTGGTGCGGATGCGCAGCACGCCGCTCATGTTCACGCAGCCGCTGATGACCTCGTCGCCCTCCTGCGCCTCGCGCGGCAGACTCTCGCCGGTGAGCGCGCTGGTGTTCAGCGACGCGTGGCCCTCGACGATCACGCCGTCGATGGGCACCTTCTCGCCCGGGCGCACGACGATCACGCTGCCCACGGCGACCTCGTCCGGATCGACGCGCGTCAGCTCGCCGTCATCGCCCTCGATGTTCGCGTAGTCCGGGCGGATGTCCATCAGCGCGCTGATGCTCTGGCGGCTGCGCCCGACGGCGTAGCTCTGGAACAGCTCGCCGATCTGGTAAAACAGCATGACCGCCACGCCCTCGGCGTAGTCGCCCAGCGCAATCGCGCCGACCGTCGCCACCGCCATGAGGAAGTTCTCGTCAAACGGCTGGCGGTTCTTGACGCCCTTTCCGGCCTTGATCAGGATGTCATAGCCGATGACCGCATAGGGGATCATGTACAGCGCAAAGCGCAGCGCCCCCTGCACGGGCACAAAGTGCAGCCCCGCGAGCATCGCCGCGCTGGCGAGAATCCGCCAGAGCACCTTTTTCTGTTTCCGGTTCATGTCCGCATCCTCCCGGTCGCCTCTCAAAATCAGAAGAAGATTTCGCAGTCGTCCTCCACGCGCTTGCACGCCGCGAGCACCTGGGGCATGACGGCCTTCAGCGCGATGCTGTCGCCGCGGCCCAGGGTGATCGCAGCGGGTTCCAAGGCGATGGAATCGGGCAGGTAAGGCACCGTCAGCGCGAGGGTGGCCTTCTTGCCGTTGTAGGTGGTGGCGGTGATGGTGGCGCTGCCGCCGCCGCAGGCGACGATGGTTCTGCCGTCGGCGGCGATGGTCGCCACGTTGGGATCCGAGCTCGACAGGCTGAAGCTGCAGTCGCAGGTATCGGTCTTGACGGTGGGGGTGTTCTGCTGGCCCACGCACAGGTACAGGCTG
>SFOF01000385.1 GCA_004552515.1 Clostridiales bacterium | reverse complement strand
CGAAGGTCGTGGTCAGCGTGCCCACCGCGCCCGATTCAAAGCGCATCGTACCGGAGAGGAACGTGCTCACGTCCACGTCGATCTTCTCGCCATAATGCTCCTTGCAGGTCATCGTGCGCTGCTGGAAGGAGCGGGAGGTCGTCGCGGAGACGGTCTCCACGCGTCCCAGCAGATAGGTCATCGCGGTGATGTAATAGGGACCCATGTCCATCATCGGGCCGCCGCCGTACTTGTAGAAGAATTCGGGATCGGGATGCCAGGATTCCGGGCCGTGGCTCATCATGAAGCCGCTCGCGCCGACGGGCCGGCCGATGAAGCCGTCGTCGATCAGCTTTTTGCAGGTCTGGATGCCCGCGCCCAGGAAGGTATCCGGCGCGCCGCCGACCATCAGCTTCCTCTCCGCGGCCAGCGCCACCAGCTCGCGGCCCTCCTCGATGGACGCGCCCAGCGGCTTTTCGGAATAGACGTGCTTGCCGTGCAGCAGCGCCTGCTTCGTCACCTCGTAATGCTGGAAGGGACGCGTGATGTTGAGGATCAGATCGACAGCGGGATCGTCGAACGCCTCGTACATATCGGTATAGATCTTGCCAATCCCATATTCGGCGGCCGCCTTTTCGGCCTTTTCGCGCACCAGATCGCACAGACCGACGATCTTCATCTCGGTAAAGCGCGTCGTGATGTTCTTCAGATAGATGCCGCTGATGTTGCCCACGCCAATGAATGCTACGCCAATTGCCATGGTTTTGTCCTCCCGTTTTTTATATCTTATTGAAGCCTGAGTTTTTCAAGCCAGTTCGTAAAGCGCGGCTCGGGCGGCGCTTCAAAGAGCATCCTCTCACCGGTGGCCGGATGTATAAAGCCGATTCGGAAAGCGTGCAGCAGCTGCCCGCCCTCGACCGGATAGGGCGATTTTTTCGGCCCGTAAACCGGATCGCCCAGCACAGGATGGCCGAGCGAGGCCATGTGGACACGGATCTGATGCGTCCTTCCCGTGGTCAGCTTCGCCTCGATGAGCGTCGCGCCGCGCAGCTCTTCCAGCACCGTCCAGTGCGTATGCGCCTCGCGCCCGCCGGGGACGATGGCCATTTTCTTTCGGTCGGTCGGATGACGGCCTATGGGGCCGCTCACGTCGCCCTCTTTTTCCTTCATGCGCCCGATCAATATTGCCCGATAGGCGCGCTCGACCGTGTGCGCCTTAATCTGCTCGGACAATAGGAGGTGGCTTCTGTCGTTCTTGGCCACGAGCAGCAGCCCGGACGTGTCCTTGTCGATGCGATGCACGATGCCCGGCCGCATTTCGCCGCCGATCCCCGAAAGGTTGTCCAGCCGCTTCAGAAGCGCGTTGACCATTGTGCCGTCGGGATTGCCCGCCGCCGGATGCACCACCATGCCGCTGGGCTTGTAGACCACCGCCAGATCGTCGTCCTGATAGACGATTTCGAGCGGAATATCCTGCGCCTCGACCGTCGAGGGCTTCGCCTCGGGAATGATCAGCTCGACCGCCTGCCCCGCCTTGAGCGTCAGCCCCGGCTTTTCAACGCGTTTTCCGTCCACCTGCGCCAGACCGTCCCGGATCAGCTTTTCCGCGCGCGAACGCGTCAGGCCGGCGCGCTCGGCCAAGAACACGTCCAGCCGCTTTTTGTCGTCGTTTTCCTCCGCACGATATAGCATCAGCGCGCTCTTCCCTCCGTTTTCAGTATTCCGATGATCAGGCAGACCGTGCCGCACACAACGGCCACGTCCGCCACGTTGAATATGGCGAAGCGCACGAACAGCACCTCGATAAAGTCGATCACATAGCCCAGCGTCAGGCGGTCATAAAGATTGCCCAGCCCGCCGGCAACGATCAGCGTCACGCCCGCGGCCAGCCAGCGGTTGCAGTCCCCGTGCCGCAGATACCACACGATCGCCGCGATGATGAGCGCCGCCTCCTCCTGCCGCTCCTCCCCGCAGGCGGAAAGCAGCGGCTGCGCCTGCTCCAGGGACAGCCTCCGCTGGCGCGCGATCTCCTGCACGCGCAAGGGCAGCCCCAGCAGGCCGAGCCTTTGCTCAATCGCCTGACGCCCGAGCACCGTACAGGCAAGCAGCGCCTCCCGGTCAAGCGGCGCGAGCGCCTGCGCCTCCTCGATGGCGC
>SFOF01000384.1 GCA_004552515.1 Clostridiales bacterium | reverse complement strand
CTCTCAATGGGTGGAATACGGCTATACATGGAACCCGAAGATCATCCTGTGGAATGTGGCCGCTGCAATCGTCAATTATATCGGCGATGTCAGTATAATTGCGTTGAAAAAGGGCCCGATTCTGACAGTCGCCATGATTGCCATAATTGTATTCTGGATTTGCCGCTTTGCGGTTTCCGCAATCGCCGCGCATAAGCTCGCCCGGGCATTCGGGCATGGCATGGGCTATACGATCGGACTGCTGCTGCTCCCCGGCCTGTTCCAGTTCATACTGGGCTGCGGCTCCAGCCGCTACAACGGGCCGGAGGGATGCTGGTCGAAAGAGCAGGAATAGAATCGGATTTGGAATTTTCGATCCGCTGAATGAAGCGGGAAATCATGGGCCATTGCGCCGTCCGTCTTGGGCGGCGTTCTTTTTTTAGAATTAACGTGATTCACTATTGACAAACTGAAACTATTGAATATACACACAGTAGTGTAAGGCGTTGAGAGGGAGGCGAGAGAGAGCATGAATACGCAGTATAAGAAGGGCGTTGTAGCCGTTCATATCGAGGCGGACATAGGCGATATAATCGCTGCTGCCGCTGAAGAGCTTGCCGATCAGCTTGCGCGTCCACAGGCCGGTGGACAGCCGGTCGGAGAGCGCCGCGTAGGGCACGGACACGTCCGAGAGCATATAGCAGTGCTTTTTGATCTGCTCAAAGAGCGTCGAGGCGCGGCTCAACAGCATATCGGCATAGGCGCTTTCCGTCTGGCTGACGCGCTGATAGCCTACGGCCTCCGCGATGGCGTTGATGGGCAGCGCCGTGTCCTTTAGAAGGGCGCAGGCGCGCTCCAGCCGCAGCGACTGGCAGTATTCGGTAAAGTTTACGCCCTGCGCGCGCTTGAACTGGCGGCTGAGATAGGCGGAGGATACCCCCAGCGCGTCGGCCACCTGACTGAGCGACAGGAGCGGATCGGCATAGCGCTCGGCGATCAGGCGGCGCGCCTTGACGGCCAGCGAGCCGCCGCCCTCGGAGGATGACTGAGAGCGCCGGTTTTCGAGGGCGTTAAGGCAGTCCTCACCGGTCTCGCCGTCCACCGCCAGCCCCTCCTGCTGCCGGAGATGGCGCGCAAAGGCGGCCGCTTCCTCGGCGGACAGGCTCTGAATAAACGCGCGCAGCCGCTCCTGCGCCGCATGGGGATTGCCCTCCTGCATCAGCTGCTCGCGCGCCGCCAGCTCGCGGGCAAAGCGCCGGAAGAGCAGAAACTGCGGCAGCGACTGAAACGGCGTGACGGCGATCTCCGCATTCAGCCCGCACACGCGGCGCGGCGTGTTTTCCAATATGAGCAGATAGTGCGCCCGATCAAATCCCTCCGTGTCGAAGAGCAGGAAGCGATAGACTCCGCCGCGGCGCTCGGTCAGCACGCAGAGGGCCTCGCCGGTGTTGATTTCGCCCTGCGTTTCCAGCTCGCCGTCCAGCGTGCGGCGCGCGCTTTCATCGAGCGCGTCCCAGCCGGACACCTCGAGCGACACCTGCCGGCAGGGGGTGCGGTCGAGCGGCCGCGTTTCGCCCAGCAGGAAGAGCCTTTCGGGCAGATCGCGCTCGGCGCGGCACATCAGGCGCAGCATCTCGCGGGCATTTGCCTCGCGGCCGGAGCGGCTCTCGGCCTCCCGCTGGATTGCGTCGATCTGCGCGCGCACGGTGTCGAGCAGCTTCTGCGTGGAAAAGGGCTTGGTCAGGAAGGCGTCCGCATGGTTTTCCAGCGCGCCCATGGCGTAGTCGAACCGCTGGAAGGCCGTAATCATGATAACGCGCGTGCCGCGGCGCGATTGGCGCAGAAATTCGAGAATCCGCAGGCCGCTTGCGCCGCTCATTTCGATGTCGGTGATCAATATGTCCACATCGTGCGTCTGGAGATAGTCCATGAGCGCGCCGCCGGACTCGAACGACGCGGCGATTTCAACGCCCGTGAGGTTCTGCGCCAGCACGCCGCTGAGGCCCAGCCGGATCTTTTCCTCATCGTCGGCAATCGCGATGGTAATCATGCGCGCGCCTCCTTAAAGCCTTTTTATCGTCTCCAATGTTATCAGAATTTGCGCAAAAATTCAAGGTCGCGAAAGCCTGAGCGCAAATATTCTTACAAAACGTCAAATTTTTTACC
>SFOF01000383.1 GCA_004552515.1 Clostridiales bacterium | reverse complement strand
TCATGTTGATCTGGGGACGCGCCGCCGCCGTGTTGTCAAACTGCACGGCCAGCAGCTTCTGCGCCGTCTTGTCGGTCGGCAGGCCGGTCGTCACCGAGTAATTGACCGCCTCGCCCTCAGCCAGCGCAGCGGCCGAGAAAACAAAAATCATCGCGATGAGTAGGCTAATGAACTTTTTCATAACTTGACTCCTTTCGTGTTGTCTCTCTGATTATACCACGCCGTCCAAATTATTGCAATAGTTTTATTGCGCGTCATTCTTGCGAAATAGAATTGAAATATATTCCATTGCCAGACAGCGTGAATATATATTAGGACGCGCCATAAACGGACAAAGTTCCCGCCGCTCCTAAAAAACGCCGCGTGAAAAAGCAGACGGCTCTTCACGCGGCGAATATGCTGTTTGATTACGCGCCCTCAATGGCCGCTTCCGGCTCGCTGTGATAGACGAGCGCAGGCTTGCTCCGGCCCAGCACGGTATCCTCGGTCACGATGCACTTGGCCACGTTCTCCTGAGAGGGCAGCTCGTACATGGTATCGGTCATAATGCCCTCGATGATCGCGCGAAGGCCGCGCGCGCCGCTCTTGCGCTCGAGCGCCAGCTTGGCGATGGCGGACAGCGCGCCGTCGGTGAACTCCAGCTCCACGTCGTCCATGGATAGCATCTTCTTATACTGCTTGACCAGCGCGTTTTTCGGCTCGACCAGAATCTTCTTGAGCGCCTCCTCGTCCAGCTGGCTGAGCGCCACGACCACCGGCAGACGGCCGATGAACTCGGGGATCAGGCCGAACTTGAGCAGATCCTCGCTTCGAACCTGCGCCATGATTTCCTCGCTGGCGGCCTGGTTCTTGCTGTGGATATCCGCGCCGAAGCCCATGGTCTTTTTGCCGATGCGGTTGGCGACGATCTTTTCGATGCCGTCGAATGCGCCGCCGCAGATGAAGAGGATGTTGGTGGTGTCGATCTGGATAAATTCCTGCTGCGGGTGCTTGCGTCCGCCCTGCGGCGGCACGGAAGCCACGGTGCCCTCGAGGATCTTGAGCAGCGCCTGCTGCACGCCCTCGCCGGACACGTCGCGCGTGATCGACGGATTCTCGCTCTTGCGGGCGATCTTGTCGATTTCGTCGATGTAGATGATGCCCCGCTGCGCGCGCTCGACGTCGTAATCGGCGTTCTGAATCAGGCGCAGGAGGATGTTTTCCACGTCCTCGCCCACATAGCCGGCCTCGGTGAGGCTGGTCGCGTCGGCGATGGCGAAGGGCACGTTCAATATGCGCGCCAGCGTCTGCGCCAGATAGGTCTTTCCGCAGCCGGTCGGGCCGAGCATGACGACGTTGGACTTTTGCAGCTCGACGTCGTTATCGCCGCGGCCGAGATTGCGGATGCGCTTATAGTGATTGTAAACGGCCACGCAGAGCGCCTTCTTGGCCGTCTCCTGACCGACGACGTACTGATCGAGCACAGCCTTGATCTCCATGGGCTTCATCAGTCTGTCGTCGCCGGCGGGAGAGGTCGCCTTTTCCATGCTGTCGCTGATGATTTCGTGGCAAAGCTCCACGCACTCATTGCAGATGTAGACGCCGGGGCCTGCGATCAGGCGCTGCACCTGATCCTGCGTTTTGCCGCAGAACGCGCAGCGCACAACCGGCTTGTTCATATCCTTTGACATTTTTTCCCTTTCCGAGCATCAGCGCCGGGGCGCAATGATCTCATCAATCAGTCCATAATCGCGCGCTTCCTCAGCGGTGAGGAAGTGATCGCGGTCGGTATCCGCCTCGAGCACCTCGAGCGGCTTGCCGGTGTTTTTGGCGAGGATCTCGTTCAGCTTTTTCTTGATGCGCAGGATCTGCTCGGCGTGGATCGCGATATCCGACGCCTGGCCCTGCGCGCCGCCGAGAGGCTGATGGATCATGATTTCCGCGTTGGGGAGCGCCTTGCGCTTGCCCTTCGCGCCCGCCGCGAGCAGGAACGCGCCCATCGACGCGGCCATGCCCACGCACACCGTAGACACCTCGCAGCGCAGATACTGCATCGTATCATAAATCGCCATGCCGGCCGTCACCGAGCCGCCGGGGCTGTTGATGTAGAACATGATGTCGGCGTCCGGGTCTTCCATTTCGAGGAAAAGCATCTGGGCGATGATGAGATTGGCGGAATCGTCGGTCA
>SFOF01000382.1 GCA_004552515.1 Clostridiales bacterium | reverse complement strand
ATCGTGCCCGATGCGGTCAAGGTCGGCATGCTCTCGACCCCGGCCTGTATGCAGGCGGTTGCGGGCAAGCTGCGCCAGTATCAGCCCGCGCACGTCGTCATCGACCCGGTCATGTACGCCAAGAACGGCTGTCCGCTGATGGACCCCGATTCGGTCGGCGCGCTGATCGAGACCGTTCTGCCGCTGGCGACCGTCCTGACGCCCAACATCCCCGAGGCCGAGTGCATTGCGAAAATGGAGATCCATTCGGTCGAGGATATGGAGGAGGCCGCGCGCCGCATCCATGCAATGGGCTGCAAGAACGTGCTTGTCAAGGGCGGCCACGCGATCGGCAACGCGCTCGACGTCCTGTTTGACGGCGAGCAGTTCCATCACTACGAGACCGAGCGCATCGACACCAAGAACACCCATGGCACCGGCTGCACGCTGTCCTCGGCCATCGCGTCCAATCTGGCGCTGGGCTATCCGATCGAGGAGGCCGTCGGCCGCGCCAAGGATTACGTGACCGCCGGTATCCGCCGCTCGCTCGCGATCGGCAAGGGCTGCGGCCCGCTCAACCACTTCCACGCGTTCTTCCCGGAGGAGGATGAAGCATGAAATCGAACAATATGACCCGCAAGCTGGCGATGGCCGGTCTGCTGACCGCCGTCGCGGTCGTCGGCGGCATGTTTTCCATTCCGATCGGCGCGGCCAAGTGCTCGCCCGTGCAGCACATGGTGAACGTTATCGCGGGCCTCCTGCTTGGCCCAGGCTACGCGGTCGGTGCGGCCTTTGTCGCCTCGCTCATCCGCAACCTGATCGGCACGGGCACCCTGCTGGCCTTTCCCGGCTCGATGTGCGGCGCGCTGCTGGCCGGTCTGCTCTACCGCGCGGGCGGCAAGCTGCCCTACGCCTGCGTGGGCGAGGTCGTGGGCACCGGCATTCTGGGCGCGCTGCTGGCCGTTCCGATTGCGGTCGGCCTGCTGGGCAGAACCGCGACCCTGTTCGCCTTCGTTCCCTCGTTCCTCATCAACACGATCGCCGGTTCGATCGTCGCGGCTCTTGTTGTGACCGCGCTCGACCGTACGAGCGTCTTCCGCGACCTGCGCGCGGCAATGCGATAACATTCGGAGGAAAACCATGCAATTTCAGAAAGATATGCTGACCCTGTACGCCGTCACCGACCGCTCTTGGCTGGGCGGGCGCACGCTGGCCGAGGCGGTCGAGGCCGTCATCGAGGGCGGCGCGACCATGATCCAGCTCCGCGAAAAGGGTAAAACGGAAGAAGAAATTCTGGCTTCCGCCCGGGAGATCGCGCCGGTCTGCCGCAAGCACGGCGTGCCCTTCATCGTCAACGATTCGATCGAACTCGCCCGCGCGTGCGGCGCGGACGGCGTGCATCTGGGGCAGAGCGATGTGCCCGAAGGGGATGTGCGCAAGCAGGCCGAGGGTCTGATTCTCGGTCTTTCGGCCAACACAGTCGAATCCGCCCGGCTGGCACAGGAGCGGGGCGCGGATTATCTGGGCGTGGGCGCGGTCTTCGGCACCACGACCAAGCACGATGCGCGCCACCTGACCCCGGAGAAGCTCCGCGAGATCACCGACGCGGTCGATGTGCCCGTCGTCGCGATCGGCGGCATCAACGAAACCAACATCCTCGGCCTCAAGGGTTGCGGCATGGAGGGCGCGGCGGTCGTTTCCGCCCTGTTCGCCCAGCCCGACCCGGGCGCGGCGGCCAAGCGCCTGCGCGCCCTCGCTGAAGAAATGAAACAGGAGGACTGAACGCCCCATGCTGACTACCGAACGCCTGCTGGCTTCCGCTCATGATCTGTGGAAGTCCTACAATGAGCACCCCTTCGTTCTGGGCATCCAGAATGGCGATCTTGCCCGCGAAAAGTTCCGTTTTTACACGATTCAGGACTATCTGTACCTGCTTGACTACGCCAAGGTCTTCGCAATCGGTCTGTCCAAGGCCGACGACCCTGCGGTCATGCACACCTTCGCGCAGTACATCGTGCAGATCATGGACTGTCAGATGAACGTCCATGAGGGCTACATGGCTGAGCTGTCCATCACGCCCGAGGAGCTGCGCACGGCCAAGCCCGCGCTGGCCAACCTGTCCTACACCGCCTATATGCGCGCTTGCGCTGAGGCGGGCGGCCCGGCCGAGGCCATCACCGCCGTGCTGGCCTG
>SFOF01000381.1 GCA_004552515.1 Clostridiales bacterium | reverse complement strand
GCATAGGCGTCGCGGATGGCGTCCTCCAGGGTATCCGCCACGGCGGTGCAGCCCAGGACACGGCCGCCGTTGGTGACGAGCACGCCGTCTTTCCATTTGGCGCCCGCCACATAGACCCTCTCGCGCACATCCTCGCCGATGGTGAGGGGGAAGCCCTTCTCGTAGGCGGCGGGGTAGCCCCGGGAGGCCATGATGACGCAGCAGGCGTGTTTGCGGGAGAAGCGCACCTCGGTCTTGTCCAGCGTGCCTTCCGCTACGGCGCGCATGACGCTCAAGAGGTCGCTCTCCATGAGCGGGAGCACCACCTGTGTCTCGGGATCGCCAAAGCGGCAGTTGTACTCGATGACCCGGGGGCCGTCTTTGGTGAGCATCAGTCCGAAGTAGAGGCAGCCGGCGAAGGGACGCCCCTCGGCCTTCATGGCGCGGATGGTGGGCAGGAAGATTTCCTTCATGCAGCGCCCGGCAACCTCCGGCGTATAGAAGGGATTGGGCGCGATTGTGCCCATGCCGCCGGTATTGGGGCCTTCGTCGCCGTCCAGCGCGCGCTTGTGATCCATCGACGAGATCATCGGCACGACGACATTGCCGTCCGTAAACGAAAGCACGGACACCTCGGGGCCTTCGAGGAACTCTTCGATAACCACCTTCGCGCCGCTCTCGCCGAATATGCGCTCGCCCATGATCGATCGGACGGCCCGCTCGGCCTCGTCCCGGTCCGCGCAGACAAACACGCCCTTGCCCAGCGCCAGCCCGTCGGCCTTGACCACGACGGCGCCGCTGCCGGAGCGCACATAGGCAATCGCCGCGTCCATGTCGGTGAAGATTTCATACGCGGCGGTCGGGATGCCGTATTTCTTCATGAGCGCTTTGGAAAACGCCTTGCTGCCCTCGATGATCGCGGCGCTTTTGCGCGGCCCGAAGCAGGGAATACCGATCGCCTCCAGCCGGTCAACCAGCCCCAGCACCAGCGGATCGTCCGGCGCGACCACGGCGTAATCGATCTTATGCCCGGCCGCGAAGGCGCAGATTCCGTCCAGATCCTTCGCGCCGATGGCGACGCACACCGCGTCCTGCGCGATGCCGCCGTTGCCGGGCAGCGCGTAGATGGTTTCAACGCGCGGGTTTTCCTTCAGCTTTTTGATAATCGCGTGCTCGCGGCCGCCGCCGCCCACAACCATGATGTTCATAGCTCATTCTCCTGCGATTTGCAAAATAGGATGTCAAAGCGTCTTCCCCCGTTTGCCTCGCGGGGAAAGACGCCTATAAATCTGTTAATGATGGAACAGGCGCAGTCCGGTGAACGCCATGGCGATGCCGTATTTGTCGCACACGCCGATGACGTGATCGTCGCGGATGGAGCCGCCGGGCTGAGCGATATAGCTCACGCCGCTGCGGTGTGCGCGCTCAACGTTGTCGCCGAAGGGGAAGAACGCGTCGCTGCCCAGCGCCACGCCGGAGAAGCCCGCAAGCCACTCAGCCTTCTCTTCCTCGGTCAGCGGCTCGGGACGCACGGTGAAGAAGTTCTGCCACACGTCGTCGCCCAGCACGTCGCCGGACTCGGTGGCGGAGAGATACAGATCGATGGTGTTGTCGCGCTCAGGGCGGCCGAGGCTCTCGACGAATGAGAGCGCCTGAACCTTGGGATGCTGGCGCAGATGCCACAGATCGGCCTTGTTGCCGGCCAGGCGCGTGCAGTGGATGCGGCTCTGCTGACCCGCGCCCACGCCGATGGCCATGCCGTTTTCCGCATAGCACACCGAGTTCGACTGGGTATACTTGAGCGTAATCAGCGCCACGATGAGATCGCGCGCCGCGCTTTCGGGGATGTCCTTGTTGGCGGTGGGACGGTTTTCCAGCAGGCTCTCGTCAATTTTGACGGTGTTATGGCCCTGCTCGAAGGTCACGCCGAACACCTGCTTGCGCTCGAGCGCCGCGGGAACATACGAAGGATCGATCTGGACGACGTTATACGCGCCCTTGCGCTTCTTCGTCAGCACCTCGAGCGCCTCGTCGGTGTATCCGGGGGCGATCACGCCGTCGGACACCTCGCGGGAGATCAGCTTGGCGGTGGCCAGATCGCACACGTCGCTCAGCGCCGCCCAGTCGCCGAAGGAGGACATACGATCCGCGCCGCGCGCGCGGGCATAGGCGCACGCCAGAGGCGTGAGCCTGGCCTTTTCGACAAAGCAGGC
>SFOF01000380.1 GCA_004552515.1 Clostridiales bacterium | reverse complement strand
CACGGGCGGCACGATCGCCTCGGAGCTTGAGGACGGCGCGCTCTCGCCCATGCTGAACGCGGAGCAGCTGCTGCGCCATGTGCCGGCGGTTTCGAAAATCTGCGATGTGGACGCGGTGCAGCTGTTCACGCTGGACAGCACGAACATCACGCCCGCGCACTGGGTGCGCATCGCGGACGAAATCATCGCCCATTACGATCGTTACGACGGCTTCGTCATCGCGCACGGCACCGACACCATGGCCTACACCGCCGCCGCGCTCTCCTATCTGATCCAGAACAGCCGAAAGCCCATCGTCATCACCGGGGCGCAGAAGCCCATCGGCTTTGAAACGACCGACTCGAAGCAGAACCTCACCGACAGCTTCCTGTGCGCCGCGTCCGATCTGTCCGGCGTGCTGGTGGTGTTCGGCGGCCAGGTGCTGCTCGGCTCCCGCGCCCGCAAGACGCGCTCGAAGAGCTTTGCGGCCTTTTCCAGCCCCAATTACCCGCCGCTGGCCACGGTGCAGAACGGCCGCATCGCGCTCTATTTCAATCCGACAGTCGGCAAGGAGCGCTTTTATCACGAGCTCGACTCATCGGTCGGCCTCCTGAAGCTCACGCCCGGCACCGACACAGAGCTTCTGCGCTTCATGCTCGAGCGTTATCACGCGCTGGTCATCGAATCGTTCGGCGTGGGCGGCCTGCCCGATCACGACGGCGCATTCCAGCGCGAAGTGGCGCGCGCCGTGGAAAACGGCAAGCTGGTCGCGCTGACCACGCAGGTGCAGAGCGAGGGCACCGATCTGTCAGTCTACAACGTCGGCTGCGGTCTGACCGATCTGGGCGTTTTCGAGGCGTTCGACATGACTCCCGAGGCCTGCTTTACAAAGCTCATGTGGATTCTGCCGCAGACAAAGCGCTTTGACGAGCGGCGCGCTCTGTTCTACACGCCCGTGTGCCACGACATTCTCCCGCCCGAGATTCTGCCGCTCAGCCGGTAATTCAAAAGTGAGCGGCGGACGTCTCGACGTTGGGCCATTTATTCAGGAAAGGCGGTGGACGCGTGAAGCGCTGCATTGTCATGGCCGGAAGCGTTTTATAACAGATAAATCATAACACGGGAGGTCTGTTCTATGACGATTCCGGATTCCAATAAGCTCTATCCCCGCACCGGGGATCCCCAGACGATCTATCTGAAAAACGCGATCACGCGGGGAAGCATCAGCGTGGGCGACTACACGATGTACAACGATACTGTTCATGATCCGCGCGATTTCGAGAAAAACAATGTGCTCTATCACTATCCCGTCAATCGCGACCGGCTGATCATCGGCCGCTTCTGCTCCATCGCCTGCGGTGCGAAATTCCTCTTCACCAGCGCCAATCACGCGATGCGTTCGCTCTCCACCTATCCCTTCCCGATCTTTTTCGAGGAATGGGGTCTGGACAGGACGCGCGTCGCCGACGCCTGGGACAACAAGGGCGACATCGTCGTAGGCAGCGACGTATGGATCGGCTATGAGGCGGTTGTTCTCTCGGGCGTGACCATCGGCGACGGCGCAATCATCGGCGCGCGGGCCGTCGTGACGCGCGACGTGCCGCCCTACGCCATTGTGGGCGGCGTTCCGGCGCGGCTCATCCGAAAGCGCTTCGACGATAAAACCATCGAAACGCTCCTGCGCCTTAAATGGTGGAACTGGCCGAGCGAAAAGATCGCGCGCCATATCGCCGCCATACAGAACGGCCGGCTTGATGAGCTGACCGAATAATTCACCAGCGCCCCGCCGCGAAACGAACGCATCGTCCGCGGCGGGGCGCTCTTTATGCACAAGACAGGATTGCGTTGACATCTCCGACGATACGCGGTATAATAATGTGTGTAATGCAACATAAGTTATCTGTCAAGGAGATGATCTCATGGAAAAGCTGTCGGCTCCGGCGGCGCAGATTATGGACGAGCGCTTCGGCCATGACACGGTAATCGCGCTGGCGACGCTCGAGAATGGACTTCCGTGCGTTCGATCGGTCGATGCGCTCTATATTGGCGGCGCGTTTTACGTCGTGACCGACGCGCGTTCGGGCAAAATGCGCCAGCTCGCTGCCAATCCGGCCTGCGCCGTATCCGGCGAGTGGTTCAGCGCGCAGGGACTGGGCGAAAATCTCGGCTCCTTCGGCGCACCGGAAAACGTCGAACTGGCCGCTCACCTGCGCG
>SFOF01000379.1 GCA_004552515.1 Clostridiales bacterium | reverse complement strand
GTCCTTCTTCACGGCGCTCTCGCTCTCCTTCAACAACCTCATGACGAAAAAGGCGCGCACCTTCCTGACCGCCTTCGCCGGCTCGATCGGCATCATCGGCATCGCGCTGATCCTGTCCGTGTCCACCGGCGTGCAGAACTACATCAACCGCGTGCAGGAGGACACGCTCTCCAGCTATCCCATCACGCTCGAGCGCGAATCGCTGGATATGTCGGCGATGGTCACCTCGCTCATGAACGTCCAGACGGTCGATACGGCGGCGCAGGACGACGGTCGCGTCTACGCCAGCAGCGTCATGTCCGACCTCATGGACAGCATGAACAACGCCGAATACACCTCGAACAATCTCGCCGCCTTCCGCGATTACATCGCCGAAACGCCCGCCTTCGCCGAGCACGCCAGCAGCATACAGTATGCCTACGACGTGAACCTGAACATCTACACGCGCGACAGAAACGGCGAGATCGTCAAGAGCGACGTAAAGGCGCTGTTTGAATCGATGTACGAATCCGCCGGCATGAATATGCCCGCCAGCGCCTCGAACGCCATGCGCACCTATCAGATCTGGGAGCAGCTGCTCGACGGCGAAAACGGCGAGCTGGTCAATCCCCTGCTCTACGAGCAATACGACCTGCTCAGCGGCCGCTGGCCCGAATCGGCCAATGAGGTCGTGCTGGTGGTTGACAAAAACAACCAGCTGACCGACATGACGCTCTACGCCCTCGGTCTGCGCACCGGCGACGAGCTGATGGCCTCCATGATGGGCGACGCGACCGGCGCGGGCGTGGACACGAGCAGCCTGACCACCTCCTGGACATACGACGAGCTGTGCGGCATCAGCTTCCGCTATATTCTGCCCGCCGACAGCTGGCAGGAGCAGGAGGACGGCGGCTTCGTCGATCTCTCCGCCACGCAGACCGGCCTTGAATTCCTCTATGACAGCGATAAGGCGATCGAGCTGAAGGTGGTCGGCGTGATCCGCGGCAGCGAGGACGCGGTGGCCTCCATGCTGGGCGGCGCGATCGGCTACACATCGGCGCTGACCGACGAGATCATCGAAAAATCCGAGCAAAGCGCGCTCATCCAAAAGCAGCTGGACAATCCTGAAACCGACGTGCTGACCGGCCTGCCCTTCGAAATCGCCAGCGATCTGAGCGCCGCCGAAAAGGCACAGCGCTTTAAGGACCACATTGCTTCTCTCGACACCGCCGGCAAGGCCGCTCTGTACAGGGACATTGCGCTCATTCCCGACGACGACGCAATCAGCCAGTCGGTTCAGCAGTCCATGGCCGCGACCGACGCAGACACGCTCAACGCCATGCTGCTCAACGCCTTCGCCCAGCAGACCGGCGCGGATGAAAAGACCGTTCAGAGCTACCTGGACGAAATGGACGACGAAACCCGGCAGGCCTACATCGTGCAGGCGCTGACCGCCATGATGACCGAGCAGTATGTCGAGCAGGTCAAATCGCAGCTGGACGCGCAGACCGACGAGGATCTGGCCGCCATGCTGGACGGCATGACCTTCACGGACGAGCAGGCCGCCGCGTATTACGACGATTACATGCCCGCCGCGCAATCCGATTCGACCTATGAGGACAATCTGGCGCTGCTGGGCTATGTCGATCCCGACTCGCCCAGCGGTATCAACCTCTACGCCGCGAATTTCGCCGACAAGGACGCGCTCGCCGCTCTGATCGACGAATACAACGATCGCTCCGACGAGGAGCACCGCATCACCTACACCGACTATGTCGCGCTGATGATGTCCTCCGTAAGCACGATCATCAACGCCATCAGCTATGTGCTGATCGCCTTCGTGGCCATTTCGCTGGTGGTATCCTCGATCATGATCGGCATCATCACCTACATCTCCGTGCTGGAGCGCACGCGTGAAATCGGCATACTGCGCGCCATCGGCGCCTCCAAGCGCGATGTTGGCCGCGTGTTCAACGCCGAGACGCTGGCCGTCGGCTTCATCGCGGGCCTGATCGGCATCGGCGTTACGCTGCTGCTGACCATACCGATCAACATGATCCTGCACGCCGCCACCGGCATCAGCATACTCAACGCCTCGCTGCCCGTGACGGGCGCGGTCGTTCTGGTGATCATCAGCATGCTGCTGACCTACATCGCCGGCCTGATCCCCTCCGGCATCGCCGCGCGCAAGGATCCCGTCATCGCGCTGCGCAGC
>SFOF01000053.1 GCA_004552515.1 Clostridiales bacterium | reverse complement strand
CTCTTCGGGCGTCGCGTCGGGGTTGAACATATTGGCGGAACCGCCGGTCAGCACGGCATGAGCGCCGTTGGGGCCGGAGGGAATGGAGAACTCGCCCAGGTTGGTCGCTACGATGCCGTAGGTGCGGCACATATTGCCGAACACGTCGGGCGGGGTAATCATCATGCCCAGCTGATCGACGCTCATCCACTGCATGCCCTCGGTACGGCTGGCGATCAGCGTATCGGGCAGCACGTCGTATTTCCAGCGCAGATCCTTCAGATACTGCATGGCCGCAACCGCGCCCTCGGAATTGACCGCGGCGGTGTAGGTGCCGTCCTCATCCATAACTTCCAGATTCTCAGCGCCGAAGCACCACGCCAGATTGGTGAACATCCAGCCGCCCATGTTGTCCTTAGAGTAGAACTGGAAGCCGGGTACGGCGCTGGTTTCCTTGATCTTGGCGGCAAATTCGGCCAACTCTTCCCAGGTCGCGGGGATCTTGGCGGTGCCGTCCTCGTTGATCAGGCCGGCCTTCTCAAACAGCGCCACGTTATAGGCGATGCCGTTGGCGTAATAGGCGGCCGGCAGGCCGTAATAGCGACCGTCCTTTTCGACCAGCTTGAGCGCGTCGGCCGAGAGGAACTTATCGTAGCCGTACTTCGCCATGATGTCGCCGGCATAGCCGTTGTCGATCAGCTTCTGGCACTCGGTGAAGTGTACGCCGTAGAACGTCGGCAGCTGTCCGCTCGCAGCCAGCGGCAGATAGGTCTGCAGATCGAACGAATAGCTGTCCTGAATGACGGTGATGTTGGGATATAGCTCGTTCATCTTCTCCAGATATCCGGCGTAAGCGGCATAGGACACGGGATCAGTGGCTTCCTCCGGCCAGCCGCCGACGCGGATGGTCACCTCGGCGTCGTCCGCCGAAGCCGCGAAGGGAATGACGCACAGCGCCATAAGCACGGCGATCGTCAGGGCCAGGAAACGTTTCTTTATCGGGTATCCAACTCCTCTCTTTTTATGCCATCCGTGTTTGGATAACGTTAAGTTCATAATATCACGCGAGTTGCGCATTGATAATACTATATTGGCTTTTATTTTCGTTTCTTTTAATTTTGTTTAATTGTCAATGGGTATTTTGAAAACAGCGGCGCGCGCTGAATTTCCCCTTTCCATTCTATTGACATTTATTTTGCACAATGCTATACTCGTATCGAAAATAGTTCTTTATTAAGAGGAGGGGCTTTTCTCATGCTGAACTGCGATATTCGCTCCTACGGCGCTGTGGGCGACGGCGCGGCGATGAACACGGCGGCGATTCAGGCCGCCATCGACGACTGCGCAAGCCATGGCGGCGGCCGTGTGACCCTGAGCGAGGGCCGCTATCTGTGCGGCTTTATCGCGCTGAAGAGCGGCGTTGAGCTGCATATCGAGCGCGACGCGGTGCTGCTCGGCTCGACCGACGCGGCCGACTATCCCGAAATCGAAACCGACTTCTGGCTCACGGAATACGCGCCCCGCTTCAACAAGCGCTGCTTCATCTATGCCGAGGATTGCGAGGACGTCGCCATCACCGGCCGTGGCGCGATCGACTGTCAGGGCGAGGCCTACATCGAGCCGCTCTCCCGTGAGCGCGCCATGCACAGCCACTGGCCGTATGCGCGCAAGCCGCATCCCGCTCTGCCCGGCGACGAGAACGTCGATCCGTTTATAAAGAACATACGCAGCTACAGCCCCGGACGCGTGGTGCTGTTCATGGGCTGCAAAAATGTGCTGGTCGAGGACGTGACGCTGCGCAACAGTCCCGCCGGCTGGGGCTACTGGATCTGCGGCTGCGACCGCGTGTATTTCCACCGGGCACAGATTCTCGCCTCGGTGCTCTATCCCAACAACGACGGCATTCATATCAACTGCTCTCAAAACGTCGCCGTGTCGGACTGCACGATCGTCTGCGGCGACGACGGCGTGGTCGTGCGCGCCTATTCCGCGCCGCTGGGCAGGGACACGCCCTGCGAAAAGGTCAGCGTGACCAACTGCAACATCACCAGCCATTCGGCCGGCATCCGCATCGGCTGGTATAACGACGGCGTGATCCGCAACTGCACCTTCTCCAATCTCACCATGACCGACTCCACCACCGGCATAGACCTGCGTCTGCCCAATACGCCCACGGAGCACCGCGGCAGCGACCAGGGCTTCGAGGCCACGCTCGTGGAGAACCTCAACTTCTCCGACATTGTGATGGACCGCATATTCTACGAGCCGGTCTACATCCATATTTCCGAGCGCAATCTGTGCGCGGGCGTGCGCCGGCTCTACTTTAACAACATCCATGCCCGCGGCGTGCATCTGCCCGCGATCATCGGCCGCGCGGACTGCCCCGTCGAGGATATTTACTTCACCAACTGCCATTTCTCGCAGATCGCGCGCGAAACCATCCCCGAGGAGGACGTGGGGCCGCACTGCGACGACCGCGAGTTCTCCGAGACGCTCTGCCTGCGCCATGTAAAGAACGTCGTCATGCAGGACACGGCCTTCACCATCGGCTGAAGCCGCCCGGGGCGCGCGAATTTACAATTTTCCCATTGCCAAGCGGCGGGAAGCGTGGTATACTGTCAATAGTTATATACAAGGCAGAGACGGAGAAAAGTAGCCCCGGAAAGGCCGCCCTCAGAGAATGTGCGTCATCGGCTGAAAGCGCGCATGGCAGGCGCCCCGGCGAAGTTCGCTCCCGAGCCTCCGCGCTGAACAGCTTCCCATTAGGCGCGGACGGACGCCCCCGATACCGGGCGGTAAGGCCGCGCTTTCAAATGCGGCGAATTCGGGTGGTACCGCGTTTCTTTTAAGACTCGCCCCTGTTGCAGGGAGCGGGTCTTTTTGATTGCCTTGCGATACACAATCAACGCTCACTCATGTGAAAGGAGTTCCACAACCATGCAGGATCAACTCAAAGCCATCAGAGAGCACGTTATCGAGGAACTGAAATCCGTTCAGGACTCGAACGCCCTTGAGCAGCTGCGCGTGCGCGTGCTGGGCAAAAAGGGCGAGCTGACCGCCATACTGCGCGGCATGGGCAAGGTGCCCGCCGAGGAGCGCCCCGCCATCGGCCGCATCGTCAACGAAACCCGCGAAAAGCTCGAATCGGCCATCGACGAAACCGCCGCCGCCCTGCGCGCGCGCGAAAAGGACTTCCGCCTGCGCCGCGAGGCCATCGACGTGACGCTGCCCGGCACGGAGCGCACTGCCGGCAGCCTGCACCCGATGAACATCGTGCTCGAAGACCTCCTGACCATATTCACCGGCATGGGCTTCGAGGCCGTCGAAGGCCCGGAGATCGAATACGACCGCTTCAATTTCGAGCTGCTCAACGTGCCCAAGAACCACCCCGCCCGCGACGCGCAGGATACCTTCTATATCGACGACAACGTCGTGCTGCGCTCGCAGACCTCGCCGGTCCAGGCGCGCATCATGACCACCCGCAAGCCCCCCATCCGCATCATCTCCCCCGGCCGCGTCTATCGCGCCGACGAGGTGGACGCGACGCACTCTCCGGTGTTCCATCAGATCGAGGGTCTGGTCATCGACGAGAACATCTCCATCGCCGATTTGAAGGGCACGCTAGACACCTTCGCCAAGCGCCTGTACGGCATGGGCGTGTCCACGCGCTTCCGCCCCTCCTTCTTCCCCTTCACCGAGCCGTCGGCCGAGGTTGATCTGACCTGCGCCTCCTGCGGCGGCAAGGGCTGCCGGATGTGCAAGGGCACCGGCTGGATCGAGGTGCTGGGCGCGGGCATGGTCAACCCCAAGGTGCTGGATATGTGCGGCATCGATTCGAAGAAGTATTCCGGCTTCGCCTTCGGCATGGGCATCGAGCGCCTGACCATCCTCAAATACAACGTGCCGGATATGCGCTATCTGTATGAGAACGACCTGCGCTTCCTCAAGCAGTTCCGCTGATGAACGCCGTTACTCCCTGACAAGCTGGAAAATGGAGGATTATCATCATGAAAGTGCCCATGAGATGGCTTAAAGAATACACCGAAATTCCGCTCTCTGCCGCCGATTATGCCGAGAAGATGATCATGGCCGGCAACGGCGTCGAGGGCATCGAGAACACCGGCGACCTGTTCGACCATGTGGTCGTGGGCCATGTGCTCTCCTGCGAGGACATTCCCGAAACGCACCTGCACCTGTGCATGGTGGACGTGGGCGGCGAAGAGCCGGTCCAGATCGTCTGCGGCGCGCCCAATGTGGCGGCGGGCGAGTATGTCTGCGCGGCGCTGGACGGCGCGCATCTGCCCGGCGGCGTGAAGATCAAGAAGGGCAAGCTGCGCGGCTATGTCTCAAACGGTATGCTCTGCTCCGGCGCGGAGCTGGACATTCCCACCGGCCTGTACCCCCACTGCGGCGAGGAGGGCATCCTCGTTTTCAACGAGGAATACGCCCCCGGCACCGACGTAAAGGACATCTTCGGCCTGGGCGACGACGTTGTGGACTTCGAGGTGCTGGCCAACCGCCCCGACTGCCTGAGCGTCTGGGGACTGGCGCGCGAGAGCGCCGCCGTGCTGGATACGCACTGCGTCATGCCCGAAATCGCCGTGCAGGAGGCTGAGAACGTCGGCACGTTCAGCGATTACGCCAGGGTGCGCGTCGAGGACGAGGAGCTTTGCCCGCGCTACTGCGCCCGCGTGATCAAAAACGTCAAAATCGGCCCCTCGCCCAAGTGGATCCGCGAGTATCTCTACGGCGCGGGCGTGCGGCCGATCAACAACATCGTCGATATCACCAACTTCATCATGCTGGAAACCGGCCATCCGATGCACGCCTTCGATCTGTCCAAGGTGCGCGATCAGACCATCGTCGTGCGCCGCGCGCATGAGGGCGAAGAGCTGACCACGCTCGACGGCAAGGAGTACACGCTCACCGGCGACATGCTGGTCATCGCCGACGCGGAGAACGCCACGGGCCTGGCCGGCATCATGGGCGGCGAGGAAAGCGAGATCGTCGAGGGCACGACCGACGTGCTGTTCGAGTGCGCCGTGTTCGACCGCACCAACAACCGCCTGACCTCCCGCGCCCTGGGCATCCGCACCGAGGCCAGCGGCCGCTTCGAGAAGGGCGTGTGCGTGCCCAACGCCATGGAAGCGCTCGAGCGCGCCTGTATGCTGGTCAATATGCTCGAGTGCGGCGACGTCGTGCCCGGCGCGTTCGACTTCTATCCGCATCCGCACGAGCCGCAGATCATCGAGGCCGAGGTCGATCGCATCAACCGCCGCATCGCCTGCACGCTGAGCGGCGACGAGATGGAGGATCTGCTCGAGCGGCTGGGCTTCGAGGTCGAGTTCGACGGCAAAACGCTCTACTGCACCGTGCCCGAATGGCGGCTCGATTTCGAGACTGACGCGGACATCTCCGAGGAAATCCTGCGTCTCAACGGCTACGACAAGATCCCCACGACGCTCATGACCGGCGTAACCATGGCCGGCAAGCGCAGCGATAAGCAGATCCTGCTGGACACCGTCAAGCGCGCTCTTATTGGCATGGGCTATTATGAGGCGATGAACTTCTCCTTCATCTCGCCCAAGTGGCTGGAAAAGCTGGGGCTGGACGCGGCCGATCCGCGCATGAAGCCCATCGTCATCCGCAACCCGCTGGGCGAGGACACGAGCGTCATGCGCACCACGCTGGTTCCCTCCCTGCTCAACACGCTCTCGCTGAACCTGGCACGCGGCAACGCCGAGGGCAGGCTGTTCGAGGCGGCGCCCGTGTTCTTCGAGGGCAAGACCGAAACCACCCCCGCCACCGAGAAGATCGCGCTGTCCGTCGGCCTGTACGGCGAAAACGCGGATTTCTACGCCCTGCGCGACGCGATCGTCTGCCTGCTGGGCCAGTTCGGCATCCGCGCTTCCGTGTCCGCGGGCGGCGACAATTACTATCATCCCGGCCGCAAGGCCGTGCTGACCTGCGGCGATAAGGTGATCGCGCAGGTGGGCGAGATTCATCCCGACGTGGCCGAGGCGTTCGAGATCGAGACGCGCGTCTATGTCGCCGAGGTCAATCTGTTCCTCATTCCCGAGCTTCAGCAGCCCATTCCGGCGGTCAGGCCGCTGCCCCGCTTCCCGGCCGTCACCCGCGACATCGCGCTGGTGATGAACGAGTCGGTCGAGGCCGGCCCTCTGATGGACGCGATCCGAAGCGCCGGCGGCAAGCTGCTCGAGGACGTGACGCTCTTCGACATCTACCGCGGCGAAAAGCTGGGCGCGGACAAGAAGAGCATCGCCTTCGCGCTGAGCTTCCGCGCCGCCGACCGCACGCTGACCGACGCTGAAATCAACGCCGCGCTGGACAAGATCCTGACCGCCTGCGCGCGCGATTTCGGAGCCGAGCTGCGCCGCTGATTTCTATTATATATACGTCATGGGGACGAGCCGGAAACGGTTCGTTCCCGTTTTTTTGGAAACGCTTCCCCGCGAAAAGACCCTTTTCGGCAGATCGAAGCACCTTCCGCGCTTTGTTAAGCGCCAATATGGAAGCGGATGTTTTCAGCCCTTGCCAAGCGCGGAGCAACTTTGCCCCCCGGCGGATATGCGGTTCGCCCTCTTTTTTCTCTCGCCCCTTAGAGCGCCGCCGGAGCCGCATCGCCGCAGTTCCCCATAACGTTCTCCATATCCCGCCGAGATCGAAACGGCTTTGTCCCTTCTGCGCGCGCAAAATTCAGCGATCTTGCTTCAGTCGGCAGGAAACGCACGCCGTAACGGCGAATTTTTATGGATATGCGCCTCATAACGTCGAATTTTTCGCGTTTTGACGCGCCATGCTGAAACAAACGCACACCGCCGCCCGTCTGAACAATAACGCGGCGCGTTGTGGCCGCCGAAAGGAGATATTCCGCATGACGACAATCGGTCATTCCCGCTGCCTGATGAAAACGACGCTCTCCCGCGCGTCCGGAAAAATCCGCAAAATCATCGCGCTCGAACTGCTGCTGGACACGCTCGTGCTGGCGCTGGGCGCGCTCGTAGGGGGGCGCTTCGTCCTGCCCCTGTGCGCGTATTTCATCGCGCTCATATCGCTTTACGTTCAGATTCCGCTCGCCCGGGCCGCCCGTGAAAGCGCCGGACGCAGCGCAAACCGCGTATCCGCAGGCCGGCTGTTTGCCATGCTGCCGCTGGCGCTGCCCGCCGCGCTCATGGCCGCGCTGATCGAAGGCCTGTACAGCTGGGTCATGACCGACTGGACGTCCGTCACCCGCGCGCTGTTTGCCTCAACCGCCAGCCTTGTGCTGTCGCTGGGCGTTATAGTGCTCGCGCTGCTGCTGTTCGTGCTGGCAGGCGGCTTTGTCAGCGTGTTTGCGCGGCAGGTCGCGCTCTATCTGGCCGAATGTCCCGAGCGCGCGTCCGGACACGCCGTCGCCGCATCGCTGAAAACCGCTCTGAAGCGCGCTTTTTCACCGGTCGGGCTGTTTTTTACGGCGCTGGGATGGTTTTTGATTGCCTTTGCGCTGACCGCCGCGCTGGTCGTCGCCGGATGCTTCATCACAACGCCCATCGCGACCGACATGGGCCTGACGATGACCGCGCTCCAGCTGCTGGCCGCGCTGTTCAATCTGCCCGCGTGGGCGTGGGCCGCGTCTCTGGCGCTGGGCGGCTTCTGGATGCTGGGGCTGGGCCTGATCGCCCGGCCGCGCTATGAGCTGACGCGGCTGTACTGGCATCGCCTGACGCTGAAGGAGCGCGGCATACTGTAAACCGCGTCCCATGCGGCGCTTTTCCGCTTTTTACGCGCGGCGTTCGCCCTTTCTGCGTTTTTCCACTGCCTGTCAGGGCGCGCCGTTTCGCTGCGGCGCGTCCTTTTTTCAAAATGGCGGCGTGACGTTCGGGGTCTTCGGCTTTGATTGAAGGCGAGATGGGAATCGTCCGACTGCGAAGCCATCAGCACAAAAGCAATGCTTTCAGACGCAAAGCGATAAAAAGGACGCTGGAATCGCCGCTCAGGAATCTTTTAGTGCCCTTCAAAGGAGACGCATCACGCTCTCTATCGATTTTCCGTCAGGCACGGCGTTCAAATTCTCCGGAGCCAGCCGAAATCACTTGCTTTCAAGCTCATTCCAGAGCTATCCGCGCCGAACCAACGCATTTAGCCGGAAATCACTGAATTTGAAATACGCTTTGGCTAATCGCATAATTCGCAAGGAGGTATGCCCCATGCCCTTGTTCGAAAGCGCCCTGTTCCGAACTCCGCCGTCCGCAAACGCGCCGGTCTACGCCTGGCCATGGAACGGCCCCATCACGCGCGAGCTTATCGACCGCGAGCTGGACGAGATGCTGTCCTTCGGCATCCGCTCGGTGTACGTCATCCCCATGCCCGCCGATTTTCGCCCGAACAATATGCGCACGCCGCTCTCCCCCGGCTATCTGACGGACGCCTTTTTCGAGCTGATCGCCTATGCCGCCCGCGCCGCAAAGGCCCGCGATATGACGTTCTGGCTCTACGACGAGGGCGGCTGGCCGTCCGGGAGCGCCGATCGCCGCGTCGTAGCGCTTGAGCCGGATCTGATTCGTCAGGATCTCGTGCGCCGCGCAATTCGTCTGCCCGCCGGCGTGGCCTATCGCCCCGCGCACGAGGTGATCGCCGCGTTCTCAGACGGCGCGCGCGTTTATGCCGGGGATCGCTTTGGCGAGGATCGCCGGCTCGACGAATACTGCGCCAGACGCGCGGCCGCCACGGCGCTGGCCAATCCGCTCGACGGGCGCGCCACAGAGCTGTTCATCCATCTGACCCACGAGCGCTACGCCGCCGCGCTGGGCGGATTGAGCGGAAGCTACGCCCACTATATGTTCACAGACGAGCCAGGCGCGCATATGCCGGCCTGGCGCGACGATCTGCCCGAGCTGTTCATGGACGAATACGGCTATGACCTGACCGAGCGTCTCCCCGCAATTTTCGAGCCTGAGAAATTCGCTGCGCCCGAGGACGAGCAAACCCGCATAGACTATTACACGCTGTGCGGCCAACTGTTCCGCGAGCAGTACCTGAGGCCGATCCGCGACTGGTGCCGCGCGCACGGCATGGCGCTGTGCGGCCATCTCAACCGCGAGGACAGTCTGCACGGCGCGCGCCAGTACGGCTACGGCGGCCTGCTCGCCGCGCTGCGCATAATGGATATGCCCGGTGTGGATCTGATCTGGCGGCAGCTGACCGCGCCGGGCATGACCGCGTCGCCTCAGCCGGCGGAAATCCCCTTCTTTACGCGCTTCGCCTCCTCCGCCGCGCGGCAGAACGGCGGCAGGCTGTGCGTGAGCGAATCCTTCAACATCTTCGGCGCGGGGTTGACATGGGATCAGACGCGCGCCGTTGCCAACGGACAGTTTGTCCGCGGGCTGACCGTGCTCAACGGCATGAACGTGCCCGCCAACCGCGAACGCGTCACGCCGCTGGCCATGCGCCCCTGCTACACCCCCGAGGTACCCGGCATCGGCCATATGCGCGCGCTCAACGCGCTCATCGACCGCACTCAGTATCTGCTCCAGCTGGGCGACGCGACGATCGATACGGCGCTCTACATCCCCGACCGCGACGAGCTGGCCGACGGCGAAACCGCGCGCCGCGCCGCCGATTCCTTCCGCGAAAAGGGACTGGCCCTCGAGCGCGCGGGGATCGACTTCGACCTGATCGACGACGAAGCGATTCGTCTGGCCGCGCTCGAGGACGGCGCGCTGCGCATCGGAAAGGCCGTCTACCGCTGCGTCGCCGTGCCCGAATGCCGCCATATGCCCGCCGACGTGGCCGAAAAGCTGAACCGTCTCGCGCCCTTCGCGCCGCGGCCCGTGATTCAGTGCGGCAACGCCGCTCTGCGCGCCCGCCGCATTGCGCTTGAAAACGGCGACCGGCTGTATTTCATCGTCAACGAGGGCGGCAGCTCCTGTGTATCCCGTGTGCGCTTCGACGAGGGCGCGCCCGATGATCAGCTGGCGCTGGAGGAGGGCGAAATCCGTCGTCCGGAGATCGCGGAGAGCGGCGAAACCGTCGTGCGGCTCGAGAGCGGACAGGCCTGCGCCTTCCTCTTTACGAACGCCGCGCTCGAAACCGCGCCCGAATATCGCGATATTTACACGCGGACGCTCCATGATTTCACGTTTGCGCCCGTTTCAGCCTACAAAATCGACGACATGGGCATCCGCCGCGACGAAATCGACGCGCCGTTTGAACCCGCCGCCCTGGGCGGCTGGCGCGGCCGTCTGGGCGAGGCGTTCTCGGGCGAGGTTCACTACCGCGCGCGCATCGAGCCGGAGACACCCGTTCAGCCGGGCGACGTTTACCGCCTGAGTCTGGGCCGGGTCGCCTATTCGGCGCGCGTGCTGGTAAACGGCGCGGAAGCCGCTCTGGCCGCCATGCCGCCGTTTGAGGCGACCTTCCCCGCGCCGCAGGGGGCGTTCGAGCTGACGATTGAGGTGGCCAACACGCCGGCCAATGAAATCGTCCACACCGACGTGATCGACCGCTGGCCGAAGGACGAAATCGGCGTGTATCACGAAAAGACGCTGCTCTTCGAGCGGGAGTCGCTGGACGGCGGGCTGTATGGCCCGGTCACGCTCACGCTGGCGCGGGCCGTTTGACGAAACGACCGGTGCGCCTGGAACGGAACGCGCATAAGCGAGATTTCCTGTGCGTTTGTGAAAAAAAAAGCCGTCAAGCTGCGCGCAAACCCGAGAGTCGCGATCGCACGACTGCCGCGAACGCAGACGGCGCGCAAAATCCTGCGCCGAAACGAAACGGCGGGAGTGGCCTTGCGCCTACAAGGCGGGCGATGGATTTGCTGAGGCTGCGATAGCCTCGCAGGGATAACGATAAACTTGCGCCGCTGACGATGGGCTTGCGGGGGAGCTGGTTGCGGACGCTCAGTGCGGCCAACAAAAAACGGCGCGCTCCGCATCGGAAACGCACCGCATGGGTTTTACGCGCGCCTTCGGCGCAGGGGGCGCAGATTGGCCGTAATCGCGCCGCACAGCGCGCCGACGCCCAGCCCCATGAGCAGCTCGAGCGCCAGCATGGACGGCGTGACCAGCAGATCGCTAAAGATCGCGCAGACGCCATAGCCCAGCGCAATGTAGATCAGCCCCACGCACGCGCCCTTGACCAGCCCGCGCTCGCCGCCCGGCCGCACCGCGCACAGCACGCCCGCGGCGATGGCGATCAGCTTGAGCGCCTGATTGAGCGCGCCCAGCGCCGTGTCGCTCAGCGCCGCCCACACCACAAGCGCCGCGAGAATCAGCATACCGACGAGCGTTGCGCCCACGGCCGCGGCCAGCCCGCGCAGAAGCGCCGCGACAACGCCCCGCCTTGATTGTTCCGCCATGATGAATCACCCCTTTGCCGCCATGATATGCGCGCCTGTCCGTCAAAATGACGTTTTGGGGCGTTCAAGGCGACAATTGAAA
>SFOF01000378.1 GCA_004552515.1 Clostridiales bacterium | reverse complement strand
CACCGGTTCGGTCTCCATTGAGATGGCTTTGCAGGCGAAGCGCGGACACGTGTACGCCGTGGAACGACAGGAAGATGCGCTGGCGCTGCTGGCGCGCAACAAGGCGGCGTTTTCCGCCGGGAATCTGGAGATTGTCTCCGGGACGGCCCCAGCGGCGTGCGAGGCGCTCCCGGCGCCGACGCATGTGTTCCTCGGCGGGACCGCGGGAAATTTGAACGGGATATTGGACGCCGCGCTGCGGAAGAATCCGCACGTCCGCATCGTGGCGACGGCGGTGACGCTGGAGTCTGTGGGGGCGCTGGCGGCGCGCATGGCGGACTTTGAAAAGGCGGAATGCGTCAGCCTGCAGGCGGCCCGTGCGCGGACGGCCGGAAGCTATCACCTGATGCAGGGACAGAACCCTGTGTATATTTTCACGATGCAAAACAGGAGAGAACAGGCATGAAATGGTCCCTATTCGCACTTTGCATCGGATTTTGCATCGATCTGCTGATCGGTGATCCGCACGGCCTGCCGCATCCGGTGGCCGCGATCGGACATCTCATCTCACTGCTGGAACGGCTGTTCCGCCGCCTTTTTCCGAAGACGCCCGGCGGCGAGCGGGCCGCCGGAGCCTGTATCTGGATCCTGACGGCACTGATCGCTGCGGCCCTTCCGGCGCTGCTCCTCTGGGGCTGCGCGCGCGTGAGCGTCTGGCTGCGGCTGGCGGTGGAGAGCGTGATGTGCGGACAGATCCTCGCGGCGAAGTCGCTGCGGGACGAGAGCATGAAGGTCTATGCGGCGCTGAAGCATGGGAGTCTGGACGA
This sequence comes from Clostridiales bacterium, assembly GCA_004552515.1. Lineage (GTDB taxonomy): Bacteria > Bacillota > Clostridia > Christensenellales > Aristaeellaceae > Firm-10. The sequence goes on along the minus strand of SFOF01000378.1, from coordinate 1,400 downwards.
GGCCAGACAGGCCGTGTCCATGATCGTCGGACGCGACGTGGCGCGGCTGGATGCGCGCGGCGTGATGCGCGCGGCGGTGGAGACCGTGGCGGAGAACACGTCGGACGGCGTGATCGCGCCAATGCTGTTTCTGGCGATCGGCGGCGCGCCGCTCGGCTTTTTCTACAAGGCCGTGAACACGATGGATTCGATGCTTGGCTATGTGGAGCCGCCGTACAAGGACATCGGACTTGTGCCCGCGCGGATGGACGATGTGTTCAATTTTATCCCCGCGCGGCTGTCGGCGCTGCTGATGCTGGCGGCGGGGGCGCTGCTGCAGCTGGATGTGAAAAACGGCTGGAAGATCTTCCGCCGGGATCGCTGCAAGCATGCGAGCCCGAACTCGGCGCAGACGGAATCGGTCTGCGCGGGACTGCTGGGGCTGCGGCTGGCGGGCGATGCGTGCTACCACGGGGTGCTGCACAAGAAGGACTATATCGGCGACGCGAAGCGGGAGATCGAACTGGAGGACATCCCGCGCGCGGGGCGGCTGATGTATCTGACGGCGGTTCTGGCGCTCGTGATGTTCGGCGCGGGGAAAGCGCTGTTGATCGTTCTGTGAATTTTGAGGAAATGCGATGCTTTATGGAGTCAAAAACCCGCATGGCGGGGACCGATACGGCGATGGGATCGCGCTCGACTTTTCAGCGAACGTGAGTCCGCTCGGCACGCCGAAGTGTGTGACCGAGGCGATCGAACGGGGCCTGCCTGAGCTCTACCGCTATCCCGATCCCTACTGCCGGGCACTTGTGCAGGCGATCGCGCGCTATGAAGGGGTGCCGGGAGAATTCATTCTCTGCGGGAACGGCGCGTCTGAGCTCATCTACGCCTATTGCGAGGCCGTGCGGCCAGGGCGCGCGATGGAGCTCGCGCCGACATTTTCGGAGTATTCGCTGGCTTTGCAGCGGAGGGGCTGCGGGGTCGTGCGCTTTGCGCTCAGTCAGGAGGAAAAGTTTGACTTGCAGGAGCGCTTTCTGGTGCGTCTTGCGCGCGAAAAGATCGATGCGCTGTTCCTCTGCAATCCGAATAACCCGACGGGACGGCTGATCGCGGGCGGGCTGCTGGAAAAGATCCTGCGTGTCTGCCGAGAGAACAACATTGCACTGTTTGTCGACGAGTGCTTTTTGAGCCTGTCGGACGGCGGCACCGATCTGACGCCGTTTTTGCGGGAGTTTCCGCAGCTTTTTGTTCTCAAGGCCTTTACGAAGAGCTTTGGTATGGCGGGGCTGCGGCTGGGGTACGGCTTGAGCGCGGATGGGGCCTTGCTGCGGAAGATGTCGGCGGCGGTGCCGCCGTGGAATGTCTCGGCGCTTGCACAGGCGGCGGGCGTCGCCGCGCTGGGCGATGCGGAATTTTTGGAG
>SFOF01000377.1 GCA_004552515.1 Clostridiales bacterium | reverse complement strand
GCACGCTCTCGAACAGCACGCGCTTGTCCATCGCGGGCAGCAGCAGACCCACCGCGCCCTTCGCCGACAGCTCCCGCACGGCGTCCGCGCCGTGAATGTAATCGATCGACGCGCCGCGCACCGTCTTGAGCCACTCGTCGAGGAACATTTGCAGCGTGTAAAGCGGCAGCGGGTTGGTCAGGCCGCGCATCGCATAGCCCTCGTCGGAATCGCCAACCAGCGTAAACATCGCCTTTTCGGGCGCGGCCGTCTCGAGCGCCATGCCGCGCGCCCTCAGCCATGCGGAGAGCGCGTCCTTAAACGATTCCGCCGTCACGCCGAACAGCGCGCGGTGGATCGGCTCGAACACCAGCGCCGGATCGTAGAGATTGTTCAGCTCGACCAGCGCCCAGCGCGCCGGATGCGTCTCGATCTCGGCGGGAGAAAGCGTTTTTTTGATGTTCTCCCAGCAGGTTTTCGCCGTGGCGAGCGAGTGGTTGCCGTCGCCCACGGCATAGAGCAGCCCGTCCGCGCGCTCATTGAGCCTTTCCAGCGCACTTTCAAGGCCGCTCTCGTCGGCCAGCCAGCCGCGAATGTGCCCGCCGCCCTCCATCAGCTCGAAATCATAGAGCTTCTCAAGGCTGTCCCGGCGCGCGTAGACCGGCTCGATGAGCGTCCTCTCCGGATCGTCCACCAGCACCATGACGTGCGGCGTTTCGAGCGGCGCGTGCTCGCGGATGCGGACGCGCGGCGGGATGCGCTCGAGGATCGTGCCCTCCGTGGCGCGCACGAGCGAGCTTGACCCCTTCGCGAAATCATAGGCCTCCAGATCGAGCGCGGCGATCAGGCCGAGCCGCTTGCCCGCGGCGATTGTGCGCTCCACCAGCACGCAGCCGTGGACGCGGCGCGTGAGCACCGTTTTGAGATAATCGGCCATGGCGGCGTTGATGGCGGCGATGCGGCCGTCGCCCTCGCCGAGCCAGGCCTCGGGATAGACGATATTGAGCGCGGACGGCTTATCGCCCACGAACGCCTTCACGCGCGCCCAGTATTCGGGCTGCGAGGTAAACTGATCGCAGGCCACGACGGCCCAGCGCGTGAGGTCAACGGACGGATCGGGCAGGAGGATTTCAGGCGTTTTGAGCGCGTAATTGTTCAGCATGGCGGCGTTTCTCCCGTATCGGTGTGATTTTGCTCCGATTGTAGCACGCGCCGGACGGTTTGTCGCGCGCAGATGGATTAATTTTCGGGCGGCGTTCACAGGCTCTCTCCTTCCCCTGTTTTTCACCGTCCGAAAACGCCGCCGTCTCTCTCTTACGCGTTTCCCGGCGGGAGGATTGCGGAGAGTCATTCGGGACCGGTTCGTTTGGTTCATGCGCGTTTGCGCCTGTCAGACAGTTCCCGCGTCCCTGCCCGTCTCCGCTCTCCAGGCCACTCAAGCCGTAAGCGCCGCTTTCTCTCTCTTTTCCGTGAGAGAGGTTTGAGAAAGAGCGGGCGTTGGTTCGTTCAGGCGTTCATGTCGTTCAAGCCGCGGCTCGTTAACAGATATTCGCATCCGCAGAGAATCCATGCCGTCTCCGTTCCCTGATCCAGCCGGAACCCCCGCTTTCTCTCTCCCCATGCCTTCGAGAGGGTTTGGGAGAGAGAATTGGAGTTGGAGTTGGAGTTGGAGTTGGAATTGGAATTGGAGTTGGAGTTGGAGTTGGAGTTGGCTTGTTTTGCTTGGCAAATCAGGCATTTGTTAGCATTTGCTTGGAAAGCCATGCATTTGCCATGCCGGCGGCGCGAACGGCTCCGAGGAATCCCATTCAGGCTCTCATGCGCCGACATTCGCCAGAGCTTCCGTCAGAATATCCCGCAGAGCTTGCTTCCGCACATCCGTCAGTCTGCCTTCAGAGCATCCGCCGCAATATCCGCCAGAACATCCGCCGAAATCCCCGTCTTCTGGACGCAGGCTCAATCGCACGCCACCCGCGCGCGGCTGCCCCTGTCGGGCGCTGATTCGACGATGATCTGCCGCGGAACGCGCCGCCGAAGCTCCTCGACGTGCGAAACCACGCCCACCAGACGCGCGCCCTCGCCCAGGCGCAGGAGCGTTCCGATCGCCTGATCGAGCGCCGCCGGATCGAGCGAGCCGAAGCCCTCGTCCACGAACAGCGTGTCGATGGTCACGCCGCCCGCCTCCTCGGCGATGGTTTCGCTCAGCCCCAGCGCCAGCGCCAGCGACGCG
>SFOF01000376.1 GCA_004552515.1 Clostridiales bacterium | reverse complement strand
ACGCCCACCGCCACGCCGCCGCGCTGGTTCACCCGCGACTGGCCGGACGCGCTGCGGCTGGATCCGGACGGACGGCGCGTGGATCACGGCGGACGCCGGCACTGCTGCTCCAACAACCCCGACTACGTGCGCTACTGCCTGCGCATAGTGGATGAAATGGCGCGCGAGTTCGCGGATGAGGAAGCCATTATCGGCTGGCAGATCGACAACGAGATTTACGAGGGCGGCGACGGCTGCTTCTGCCCGTGCTGCCGCAGCGGATTTAGCGAATACCTGCGCGGGCGCTATCACGACGTCGATACGCTTAATAAGGAATGGAACCTCAATCTGTTCAGCCAGTGGTACGACTCGTTTGAGGAAGTGCCCCAGCCGCGCGACGCGTGGCACAACCCGCACCTGCGCTTCGAGTACCGCACTTATCAGAACGATTCGCATGTACAGTTCGTACACAAGCAGGCTGAAGTACTTAAAAAGTACGTCAAGGTTCCCATCGGCACCGACACGATGCCCTTCGGCGCCATGGACTACCGCGACATGACCTCCGCGCTGGACGTGGTGCAGTTCAACCATTACAACACTCAGGAAAACCTGTGGCATGTAGCGCTGTGGTTCGATTTCCTGCGCACGCTCAAGGAACATCCGATGTGGAACACCGAGACGGCCACCTGCTGGAACGGCAGCACCGAGATCACTCAGTCGGTCAAGCCCGAGGGCTTCTGCCGCGTCAATTCGTGGATGCCGATCGCGCTGGGCGGCGAGGCCAACATGTACTGGCTGTGGCGCACGCACTGGGCGGGGCACGAGCTGATGCACGGCGCTGTGCTGGACGCGTCGGGCAGACCCATGCACACCGCGGGCGAGGTTAAGCAGATTGCCGCCGACTATGAAAAGGCCGCCGACTTCATAAACGGCACGCGCGTAAAGAGCGAGGTCGCAATGCACTTTACCGCGCGCAACTGGCGCATTATGGACACCCAGCATGTGGTTAAGTCGCTCAATTACATGGACACGCTGAACGACAGCTTCTATAAGCCCCTTATCGACTGCGGCGTGCGCCCGGACGTTATCGATGCGAAGCAGCCGCTGGACGCGTACAAACTGATTGTGTCACCGCTGATGATGACCATTCAGGAGGGCGATTTGCCCGCACGCATAATGCAATGGGTCAAGGATGGCGGCACATGGATCGCCGGGCCGCTGACCGACGTACGCAACGAAATCGGCGCGCGCTTTAAGGACAGGCCGCTAGGCATACTGGAGGAGCTGACCGGCGCGCACTGGGATTACAGCGTGCCCGACATCGACGGCCACATGAGTGCGCACTGGCAGGACGGCAGCGCGTTCGGCAGCCGCCTGTGGTATGAGCTGTACGACGAGAAAAGCGCCGACGTACTGGCGCGTGTGACTGCCCCGCACAGCGCGCTTGACGAAAAGCCGGTTCTGCTGCGCTTTAGCGTGGGCAAGGGCCGCGTGTACATACTGGGCACGATACCCGCGCACGATGACATGCAGCGCCTTATCCGCATCGCGGCGGGCGACGCGGGAGTTGCGCTGAACGAGCCGGAGGGAAGCGTACTGGGCACGCCGCGTCAGGGCAACGGCATGAGCGGCCTCATACTGCTGGAGTACGCGGGCGCACCCGCCGCGTATACGCTGCCCTCGCCCATGACTGACATACTCACCGGCGAAAAGCTTGAGGGGCGCATCGAGCTAAAGCCTTACGATGTTAAGGTACTCAAGGCTTAAACAGTCAAGACACGAAGAGCGTTCAGGCTGAGGCAAAAAGCAATGCTGTAATGCCCTGCCCGAACCAAAAACACGAGCGGCCGAACACCGACGTTCAGCCGCTCATTTATATTGCCTATACAGACGCGGCGCAGGGCACACTGCTCCACGCCGCGTTTCGCATATCGCTTATTCAGCCTTTTCAGACTTCACGTCGGCCAGCATCGCCAGCAGCTCATACGAGCGCTTTACAAAAGCCAGCATCGCGTCGCCGTCCAGCGGAGCCTGACCCATCTCGGCCAGATCGTATACCTGACGCGCCATCAGCTTGTCGCGCTCGTCAACCGGCGCGCCCGCCAGATACTGCACCAGCGCGTTGCCGGGCAGGCTGAGAAACACCACGTCGCTATTCTCCAGCAGCGCCGCGCTGCGGCCGATGACGATCTTCGTGGCGCCGGACAGGCGCGCAAATTCCGCGATCTGCTGCGGAATGTCATC
>SFOF01000375.1 GCA_004552515.1 Clostridiales bacterium | reverse complement strand
GTCGGCGTGGGCTTCCTGTGCGCGCTGCTGCCGATGCTGGCCATGTACCTGGCGACGCGTGGGGTGGAGACGCCTCTGCGCGCCTACCGGATGCTCAACGTGGGCGGCTACAACATCGGCTGCTTCTCACTGCCGTTGGTGCAGGTGTTCTTTGGCGGCACGGGCGCTGTGGCCGCCTGCATGTTCGACACGGGCAACGCCGTGATGATGACCGGCGGCTCCTACGCGATAACCTCGACGCTGCTGCATACCGGCGGCGAGCACCGTGAGAGCGCGGGGGAGATCGCGCTCAAATTCCTGAAATCCGTGCCGTTTGACACCTACATGGTGATGCTGCTGCTGGCCGCGCTGGGTGTGCGCATCCCGCAGGCCGTTTTTGAGCTGACCCGCCCGGCGGGGCAGGCCAATGCCTTCATCGCCATGCTGATGATCGGCATGATGTTTGAGCCGGCGCATGAGCCGCGCCTGCTGGCCGAGACGGCACGCGAGCTGCTCTGGCGCTATGCGTTCGCGCTCGTGTTTGCGCTCGTCATCTATTTCACGGCGCCCTTTGAGCTCGTCGTGCGCCAGACGCTGGCGGTCATCTGCTTTGCGCCGCTCTCCAGCCTCGCACCCATCTACACGTATCGCTGTCACAGCGATACGGCGCTGGCGAGCTTTACCAACTCGGCGTCCATTGCGGTCAGCCTCGTGCTGATGCTGGCGCTGTCCATGTTCTTTGTTACGCGATAAATACCATCACAAGCAACAGGAGGAAACGCACATGGAAAAGGCAAAGGTCTATTTTACGGATTTCCGCACGGTGGCCTTCGGCGACGGCCTGCCCGCCAAGCTCAAGAAGCTCATCCGGAAAGCGGGCATCGGGGATATCGACATGGATGGCAAGTTCGTGGCCATCAAGATGCACTTCGGTGAGCTGGGCAACATCAGCTATCTGCGGCCCAACTACGCCCGCGCCGTCGTGGACGTGGTCAAGGAGCTGGGCGGCAAGCCGTTTCTGACCGATTGCAACACGATGTACCCCGGCAGCCGCAAGAATGCGCTCGAGCACCTTTCCTGCGCGTGGGAAAACGGCTTCACGCCGCTGACCGTCGGCTGCCCCATCCTCATCGGCGACGGCCTCAAGGGCACGGACGATATCGCCGTGCCGGTGGAGGGCGGCGAATACGTGAAGGAGGCGCGCATCGGCAGGGCGATCATGGATGCGGATGTGTTCATCAGCCTGACTCACTTCAAGGGCCATGAGATGACCGGCTTCGGCGGCACGATCAAGAACATCGGCATGGGCTGCGGCTCGCGCGCGGGTAAGAAGGAGCAGCACTCCAGCGGCAAGCCGCACATCGAGCCGGATGCCTGCCGCGGCTGCCGCAAATGCCGGAAGGAGTGCGCCAACGGCGGCCTTGAGTTCGACGAGGCATCGAGGAAGATGCACGTCAATCAGGACAACTGCGTCGGCTGCGGACGCTGCCTGGGTGCGTGCAATTTTGACGCGATTGTCTTTGACAACGATGACGCGAACGCGCTGCTCAACTGCCGCATGGCCGAGTACACCAAGGCCGTCGTGGACGGCAGGCCGAACTTCCACATCTCGCTGATTGTGGACGTTTCCCCGAACTGCGACTGCCACTGTGAAAACGATGCGCCCATCCTGCCCAACATCGGGATGCTTGCATCCTTTGATCCGCTGGCGCTGGATCAGGCCTGCGTGGACCTGTGCATGGCCGCCAGCCCGATGGCGAACAGCCAGCTCGCCGACAACCTCAAAAAGCCGGGCTTTGCCGACTGGGGCGACCCGTTCACCAATTCCACGCCGGAGTCTGAGTGGAGAAGCTGCTTGGAGCACGCGGAGAAGATCGGTCTGGGCACGCGGGCGTATGAGCTGATCCGGATGTGATGCGGCTGACCGCTGTCAATAGCACAGGAAGCGCGAAGGGAGGCGATGCGCATGGACGCCGCTGTGGAGACATTTGATACGGAGGCCGTCGTGCAGGCGCTGGACAGGGTGCCGCTGGAGGGCTGGCTCATCGCGCTGGTTCTGCTGGTGGCGGGCATTGCCGTGGTGCGCGTGCTGATGACCCTCATCAAGCGCACCCTCGGCCGCCTGCCCATCGACCGCGCACTGAGCGCGTTCCTTACCTCCTGTGCGCAGATTGCGCTCTATGTCGTGCTGAGCACAATCATCGCCGACCAGCTCGGCCTGCCCGTGACCTCGCTGGTGGCGCTGCTGAGCCTGTTCGCGCT
>SFOF01000374.1 GCA_004552515.1 Clostridiales bacterium | reverse complement strand
ATGTTCCGCTCTGTGCTGATGATCGTCGTGGCGCTGGTCATCATGCTGCGCATGAACAAGCTCATGACGCTCATGAGCATGGTGCTCATCCCGCCGCTGTTCGCGTTCGCGTTTCTGTATTTCAAGTGGGTGGTCAAGTCCTTCCGCGCCGCCGATGAGGCCGAGGGCCGCATGAGCGCGGTGCTTCAGGAGAACCTGACCGGCGTGCGCGTGGTGCGCGCGTTCGGCCGCGAGCAGTACGAGGTGGACAAGTTCACGAAGGTCAACAACGCGCTGCACGACAAGGCCATCCGCGTCAACGACCTGCTGGCGGTCTACTGGTCCGGCTCCGATCTCATGAGCATGATCCAGACCGGCATCACGCTGGTGTTCGGCGTGTTCATGGCGGCGCGCGGCAAGCTGCTCGTGGGCGAAATGACCGTGTTCGTGAGCTACATTTCCATGCTGCTCTGGCCGATTCGCCAGCTGGGCCGCATCCTCTCCGACATGGGCAAATCGCTCGTGGCGTTCGACCGCATCGACGAAATCCTCACGCAGAAGAGCGAGGAGGACGCGCCCGACGCGATCGACGCGCCGATCGACCGCGACATCGAGTTCCGCCACGTCGGCTTTGAATATGAAGAGAAGAATCCTGTGCTCAAGGACGTGTCCTTTACGGTGAAGCGCGGCCAGACCGTCGCCATACTGGGCGCGACCGGCAGCGGCAAGAGCACGCTGATGAATCTGCTCCAGCGCCTTTACGATGTGAAGCGCGGCGAGATCCTCATCGGCGGCGTGAACATCAACAAGATCCGCAAAAAGTATCTGCGCGCGCATATCGGCCTGATTCTTCAGGAGCCGTTCCTGTATTCCCGTACCGTGCGCAATAACGTGCGCATCGTCAAGCCCGACGCGCCGGACGACGAGGTGTTCGAGGTGACCCGCACAGCCAGCGCGCATGAGTTCATAGAGTCCTTCGAGAAGGGCTATGATACGCCGGTCGGCGAGCGCGGCGTGACGCTTTCGGGCGGCCAGAAGCAGCGCGTGGCCATTGCGCGCACACTGCTCAAGGACAACGACATCCTCATATTCGACGATTCGCTCTCCGCGGTGGATACCGAGACCGACGCGGCCATTCGCCTGGCGCTCAAGGAAAAGAAGCAGGGCATGACCACGTTCATCATCTCACACCGCCTGACCACGCTGGCCGAGGCTGATTTTATCATCGTGCTGGAGGACGGCCGCGTGGCGCAGCAGGGCACGCACGACGAGCTGATCCACCAGAAGGGGCTGTATCAGCGCATCTATCAGATCCAGTCCGCTCTTGAGGAAGAGCTGGACGCGGTGTAATCTCCTTATAATAAGAAGGGAGGGAAATACTCCATGCAGTATCAGGAAGAACAGGACTATACCAAACGCTTCGACGTGGGCATATGGCGCAAGATTGTGACCTACGCAAAGCCGTTCTACAAGCACCTCGTCATGATCATGATCACCATGCTGATCTGCGCGGGCTTCGACGTGATTTTTCCACTGCTGACCCGCGAGGCCATCGATAACTACGTCTCCGTGGGCAGGACGGAGGGGCTGGGGCTGTTTGCGCTCAAGTACGGCGCGGTCGTGGTCAGTCAGGTGATCTGCATATTCACGTTCTGCTTTTTGTCCGGCCATGTCGAGGTGGGTATGTGCCGCCGCATCCGCGAGATCGGCTTCAAGCGCTTTCAGGAGCTGCCCTTCTCGTTTTATGATCAGACGCCGGTCGGCCACATGATCGCGCGCATGACCAGCGACACCCAGCGGCTGGGCGACACCATCGGCTGGGGCCTCATCGATCTGTTCTGGAGCGTGGGCTACATCGTATTGACCGCCTGCGTGATGATCTCGCTCAACTGGCGTATGTCGCTGATGGTGCTGGCGGTCGTGCCGGTGATCGCGGTCATCGCCATGTGGTTCCAGAAGCGCATCCTCAAGAGCTACCGCGAGGTGCGCAAGACCAATTCAAAGATCACCGGCGCGTTCAACGAGGGCATCATGGGCGCGAAAACCACCAAGACGCTGGTGCGCGAGGACGCAAACGCCGAGGAGTTCGTTGAGCTGACCTCGATGATGAAGGCCTCGTCCATCCGCGCCGCGGTGCTCAGCTCGCTGTTCATGCCCATCGTCGCGTCGCTCGGCTCGCTGGCCTCGGCCTACGCGCTCTGGAAGGGCGGCTACGACGTGTTCACCGGCGCGATGTCCTTCGGCACGCTGACCGTGTTCATCAGCTA
>SFOF01000373.1 GCA_004552515.1 Clostridiales bacterium | reverse complement strand
CGAGAAAAACGGACTCGAAAATATGCGCGCGCTGCTTGAACGCCTGGGCAATCCTCAGGACAGGCTGCGCTGCGTTCATGTCGCCGGAACGAACGGCAAAGGCTCGACCTGCGCCATGCTGGAGCGGATGCTGAGACAGTGCGGCCTGAAAACCGGCCTGTATACCTCGCCGTATCTCATGCGCTATGGCGAGCGTATGCGCGTGGACGGCGCGCCCATCGACGATCAGGCCTTCGTGCGGCTGGCGAGCCGCGTGCGCTTTGAAGCCGAAAAGCTGGTGAAGGAAGGGGTTCGCCCCACATGGTTCGAACTGGGCACGGCGATTGCCTTTCTGTGGTTCTGTGAGCAGCGGGTCGATGCGGCGGTGATTGAGGTGGGGCTGGGCGGTCGGCTCGATCCGACCAACGTCATTCATCCCGAGCTGTGCCTGATTGGCCCGATTGGGCTTGAGCATACGCGGCAGCTGGGCGACACATTGGAAAAGATCGCTTTCGAGAAGGCCGGCATTATCAAGCCGGGCGTTCCCGTGGCTGTGCAGCGGCAGCAGACCGAAAGCGTGCGGCGCGTGTTTATCGACGCGGCGCAGGAACGCGGCGCGCCGCTGACCGATCTTTGCGATTACCCGCTCGAGGATGTGCGCAGCGATCGATTCGGCTCCGATTTTACGATCGACGGACTGCGCGCGCGCGTCAATCTGCCCGGCCGGCATCAGGCGGGCAACGCGGCGCTGGCGCTCATGGGGCTGCGGCTCTTGCAGGCGCAGGGCTGGGCGCTGGACACCGGCGCGGCGCTCGAGGGGCTGAAGAAAACGATCTGGCCGGCGCGGCTTGAATGGATCGACGATCAAACGCTGATCGACGGCGCGCACAACGGCCATGGCGCACGGGCGCTGTCGGACTATGTGCGGAGCTTTCTGAAGGACAGGCGCATCGTGCTGGTGGCCGGCATGATGAAGGACAAGGATGTGGCCGAGTGCGCCGCCGTGTACGCGACCTTTGCGGACGCGGCTGTCGCGACGCAGATCAGTTATCCCCGCGCCATGCCCTGCGGGGAGCTGGCGGAAATCCTGAGGAGCCACGGCGTTGCGGCGGAAGCCGAGGCGGACGAGGAAAGGGCCGTCGCGCGGGCCCGGGCGCTGGCGGGCGCGGACGGCGTTGTGCTGATCTGCGGCTCGCTCTATCTGGCGGGCGACGTGCGCATCCGATTGAAGGACGACGGCGGACGGCTGTAAACGCGCTTTGTAATAAGGAAGAGATTCTCATGAAAAAGTCAAATCTCCACACGCATACGGTGCTGTGCGATGGCCGCGATACCGTGCGGCATATGGCCGACCGCGCCTATGGCAAGGGCTTTGTGTCGCTGGGCTTTTCGGGACACGGCAAGCAGACCTGCAATCGGTTCGGCATCCGAGACGAGCACGAATACGCCGCCGAGGTGCTCGAGGCCGCACGAGCCTATGAGGGGCGTATGCGCGTCTGGCTGGGCGTCGAGCAGGATTATTACGGCGTGTGCGGTATCAAGTACGATTACCGGCTGGGCGCGGTGCATTATCTGACCGGCGACGACGGGACGCTGTACGGTATCGATCACAGTCTGGACACGTTTTCAGAGATGTTTGCGCACTTTGGCGGCGATATAAGGGCGCTGGCCAGAGCGTATTACGGCAAGGTCTACGAAATGGCGGTCAAAAACAGGCCGGATGTGATTGTTCACTACGATCTGATCTGTAAATTCAACGAAAACAATCGCTTTTTTGACGAGGAGGATCCCGTCTACAGGCGCATCGCGCTGGAAACGCTCGAGGCGATCTATCCGCTCTGCGATATGCTGGAGGTCAACACTGGCGCGATGGCGCGGCTGTGGCGAACGCGGCCCTATCCCACGCCAGAGCTGCTGGGGCGCTGGCGCGAGTTGGGCGGCCGCGTGATCATCGGCAGCGACTGCCACGACGCGGAGAAGCTCGACTGGGGCTTCGACGCGGCGCGCGCGCTCATTGAAGGCGCGGGCTACAAGACCGTCTGGCGGCTGGGCGATGCGGACGAGCTGTTTGTTGAGGACGAACTGTAAAAGGAGGCACGGACAATGCCCGTATTTGAAAACAAGGAATGGACGCGGCTGTGGTATGACGAGGCCGCCGACCGCGAAACGCCGCGCGTCATGCTGATCGGCGATTCGGTGACGGCGGGCTATACGCAGGCGGTGAACAGGCATCTGGACAATCAGCTGCGCGCGGATTCGATTGCCAGCTCGAAGGCGCTGGA
>SFOF01000372.1 GCA_004552515.1 Clostridiales bacterium | reverse complement strand
GATTCTGTCGCAGCGCATCCTCGACATTCCGCCGCTGGGCACGGTCAACGTCCACGCGTCGCTGCTGCCGGGCTATCGCGGCCCCGCGCCCATCAACTGGTGCATCGCGCTGGGCGAAAAGACCACCGGCGTGACCACCATGTTCACCGACGCGGGCGTGGACACCGGCGACATCGCGCTCAAGGCCGAAACCCCCATCGGCGAGATGGAAACCGCCGGCGAGCTGACCGAGCGGCTCTCGCACATGGGCGCGGCGCTGCTCATCGAGACGCTGCATCGCATTGAAAAAGGGGACTGCCCGCGCATAAAGCAGGACGAGGCGCTCATGAGCCGCCAGCCGATGCTCAGCCGCGAGGACGGTCTGATCGACTGGACGAAGAGCGCGCGGGAGATCGCCTGCCGTGTGCGCGGCTTCAATCCGTGGCCGGGTACGTTCACCTATCTGAGCGACGGCGGCGTGATGAAGCTGTGGCTGGCGCGCGCGGTCGAGATGGAGCATTGCGGCCAGCCGGGCGAGGTGATTGAGTCGTCGGCGAAAAAGGGACTGTTCGTGGCGTGCGGCGAGGGCGTGCTCGAGATCATCGAGATGCAGGCCCCCGGTTCAAAGCGAATGAACGCCAAGGCCTATCTGATGGGCAAGCCGCTGCCCGTCGGGACAATTTTCGATAGGGAGAGAATAACGCAATGAGCGATCGCCGCTTTGATAAACCCCGGACAGATACTCGCAAGCCCGACAGTGAGCGCCGCAGCTATGACCGCAAGCCCGACGGCGAGCGCCGCAGTTTCGATCGCAAGCCCGACGGCGAACGCCGCTCCTATGACCGCAAGCCCGACGGCGAGTGCCGCTCCTATGACCGCAAGCCCGACGGCGAGCGCCGCTCCTATGACCGCAAGCCCGACGGCGGGCGTCGCTCCTTCGATCGCAAGCCCGACGGCGAACGCCGCAGTTTCGATCGCAAGCCCGACGCGCCGGTCAAACCGGATATGGACGCGCGCAAGCTGGCGCTGAACGCGCTGTGCGATGTGACCATGGGCGGCGCGTACGCCAACATCGCGCTGGATAAGCGGCTGCGCGAGGCGAGTATTTCGCCCGAGGACAAGCGGCTGGCGACCAATATTTTCTATACGGCGCTGGAAAACCGCATGTACATTGACTATCTGCTCGCGCAGTTCATCGAGCATATGCCCGATGAGCAGATCGTGCGGGAGCTGCTGCACATTGCGGCGGCTCAGATCCTCTATATGGATCGCGTGCCCGATTACGCGGCGGTTGACGAGGCGGTGAACCAGATCAAGAGATTTGGCCGTGAAAAATATGCGCCCATGATGAACGGCGCGCTGCGCAACCTCATCCGCGCGCGCGACGCCGGCGAGCTGAAAACGCCCGATCGCGCGGCCAATCCCGTGCGCTATCTGGCGATCATGCACTCGCTGCCCGAAACCATGGTGGCGCGCCTGATCAGCGATTACGGCGAGGAAACGGCCGAGGAAATCATCTCCTTCAGGCCGGCCGAGCGCTGGGAAACCATTCGGCCGAACCTCAACGAGATCGACGATGCGGATTTCGAGCGCCGCATGGTCGAGCGCGGCTGGCACTTCGTGAACGGCACCGTGCCGCACAGCTATCATGTGCTGGGCGCGGGCGATCTGCCGACCGATCCCGATTACCGGCGCGGCCTGTTCAGCATCCAGTCGGAAAGCTCGATGCTGGCGGCGATGGCCGTGGGCGCGCGTCCGGGCATGAACGTCATCGACGCGTGCGCCGCGCCTGGCGGCAAGACCGCGCTGATGGCCGAAATGATGCGGGACAGCGGTCGCGTGTACGCCTATGAGCTGCACGAGCACCGCGTCGAGCTGATTAAGAAGAACGCCGAGCGGCTGCGGCTCTACAACATCCGTCCCGTCTGCGCCGACGCGACCGTGCTGAGAAGCGAAAACGAGGGCGTTATGGATGCGGTGCTGCTGGACGCGCCCTGCTCCGGGCTGGGCGTGATGATGAACAAGCCCGATCTCAAGTATCGCCTGAAGGACGAGAACATCGCCGAGCTTGTCGATATTCAGCGCCGCCTGCTGGACACCTGCTGCCGCTATGTGCGGCCCGGCGGAACGCTGGTGTACTCCACCTGCACGCTGCTCAGCGATGAAAACCGCAATCAGGTGCGGGCGTTCCTCGAGCGGCATGACGAGTTCGTGCTGGACGACGATCCGAGCTGGGTGCCCGAAAAGCTGATGGAGCGCTTTGAAGGCGGCATGATGCAGCTGCT
>SFOF01000371.1 GCA_004552515.1 Clostridiales bacterium | reverse complement strand
GCAGGTGGTTCACATTGCCCGACGAGTACGTCGGCCGCCGCGCCATACTCCGCTTCGAGGGCGTGGAAACCGCCTATTACCTATGGGTAAACGGAAGTCCCGTGGGCTATTCGCAGGATAGTAAACTCCCGTCCGAGTTCGACGTAACCGACTTCATAAAGCCCGGCAAAAACCTCATTGCGCTGGAGGCAGTGCGATTTGCCGATACCACCTATCTGGAAGATCAGGACTATTGGTACCTGAGCGGCATATACCGCGGCGTGTGGCTCATCTCCAAGCCCGCACACCACATATTCGATATAAACGCGCAGGTGCATTACAGTCCCGACTTCGGCAATGGCGATATTCGCTGCGACGTGCGCGTCAGCCGCGTGACTGGCTATGCCGATTGCAAGGTGCGCGCACGCCTGTATGACGCGGCGGGCGCACTGATGGCCGAGGGCATATCCCCTGTGGCCGCGCGCGCCGAGTACCGCAATGACCGCGTGCCCTCCGCTGCGACCGCGCGTATAAATATGCACCTGAACAGCGTCGCGGCATGGTCGCCCGAATCGCCCGCGCTGTATACCTTAACCGCGACCCTTATCGCCCCTGACGGCAATGAATGCGATTTTGAGGGCGTTAAGGTGGGCTTTAAGGACATACGCATTCAGGGCGGCGTGCTGTATATGAACGGCAAGCGCCTTATACTGTACGGCGTAAACAGGCATGAGCACTGCCTTGAGCATGGCCGCGCTGTGCCCGAGGAGCACCTGAAAAAAGAACTGCGCGAGATGAAGCGCATGAACATAAACGCAATACGCACTTGCCACTATCCCGACAGCCCGCGCTTTTACGAGCTGTGCGACGAGATGGGTCTACTCGTGATTTGCGAATGTGATATTGAGACGCACGGCGTGGCGGGGCAGCTCTCGCACGACCCGGCGTATGCGCCCTTCTATGTCGAGCGCGCCATGCGCATGGTGCTTAACTACAAAAACCATGCCTGCATCTATTCGTGGTCGCTGGGCAACGAGAGCGGCTGCGGCCCCAACCATGCCGCGATGTATGGCTTCATAAAGGAATACGACAAGACCCGCATCTGCCAGTACGAGGCCGGAAATCCCGAGAAGAATCAAAGCGACATCCGCGGCAACATGTACGCGCAGTACAGCGACATACTCAAAATGCTGGCCGACACGCGCGACGACCGCCCGATCATACTGGTGGAGTACCTGTACCAGATACGCTCGAGCGGCGGCGGCCTTGAGCGCTTCATGGAGCTGTGCGACAAGTACGAGCGCTTCCAGGGCGGCTTCGTGTGGGACTGGCAGGACAAGGGGCTAGTGGGCCGTCTGCCCGACGGTACGACCTTCCCGGCGTACGGCGGCGACTTTGGCGAAAGTGTTGTGGAGAGCAACGTCGGCACCGGCGCGCCGCCTTTTATGACCAACAACGGCATAGTATGCTCAGACCTCACGTGGAAGCCGGTCGCGTACGAGGTCAAGCAGGCCTACGCGCCCATCTGGATACGCAAGCCCGAGCGCCTGTCGGGCTGGTCGATCGAGATACCCGAGGATGAATTTGAGGTAGTCAACCGTTGTCAGGTGCGTTCGACCGGCGCATTCAGCGCGGCCGCGTACCTGCGCGAGAACGGGCGTATCATCGCCAAGCAGCCCTTCCCACTGCCCGACCTCAAGCCGCTTGAGCGCGCGAATGTGCGCTTTTCGATGCCGCACGAGCGCCGCGCGGGCTGTGAATATTCGCTGGAGTTAAGCGTAACGGAGCGTTCAACCGGCTATGAAGCCGCGCGCTGGCACTTCGACCTATCGGCGGGCGAGGCAGTAATGCAGCCCAACCGTCACCCGGGCGCGCCGCTGACCGTCGAGGAATCCGACGAGACCTGCCTTATCAAGGGAGACGGCTTCGACATGGAGCTGAATACGCGCACCGGCGAGCTGATTGCGCTGCGCAAAAACGGTGATGTATATTTAAGCGGCGGTCTGCCGTGCTTCGGCCGGCCCTACACGGGGCTTGACGCGGACGAGGGCTGGGGCTGGTACAACGTCTATCTGAAATTACGCGCGGCGAAGCTGCACCTAACTGCGCTGAATATTTATCCAAGTGCGCGTGCGGTAACTGTGGAAATCGAATATGCGTTAAAGGGCGTATCGGCGAGCGAAACGCGCATGCGCTACACAGTCTATCCTGACGGCGAGATTCGCGTTGACTTCAGCGCGCACATAGACCGTTCAGTAGGCGGCGTACCGCGCGCGGGGCTTGAG
>SFOF01000370.1 GCA_004552515.1 Clostridiales bacterium | reverse complement strand
ACCAAGTTCACCGAGGTGGGCTATGTCGGCCGCGATGTGGAGACGATCATTCGCGATCTGGTCGAAACGTCCATCCGCCTGACCAAGGAGATTCATCAAGCGCGCGTCCACGTCAAGGCGTGCGAACGCGCCGAGGTGCGTCTGGCCGATCTGATCATCCAGCCCGCGGCGAAAAAGGCGACCAATCCGATCGACGTAATACTGGGCAATAAGCCGCGCACGCCCGAGCTGCCCGCCGAGGAGCAGGCGCAGCTGAGCAAAAAGCGCGGCGAGGTGATCGCGCAGCTCAGATCCGGCGAGCTGGAGCATCGTCTGGTCGAGATCGAGGTGGAGGAAATCACGCCCCACAACGAAATCCCCGGTACCGATGTGAACATGAACGACGTGCTGGGCGGCATCATGCCCAAGAAAACCAAGATCCGCAAGGTCGAGGTGCAGGAAGCGCGCCGCATCCTCATCAACGAGGAGGAGCAGAACCTCATCGACATGGACGCGGTGTATTCCGAGGCCATCGAGCGCGCCGAGCAGGACGGCATCGTCTTTATCGACGAGATCGACAAGGTGGCGGGCAAGGCGTCCGGCCATGGCCCCGACGTGTCCCGCGAGGGCGTGCAGCGCGACATACTGCCCATCGTCGAGGGCTGCACCGTGCAGACCAAGTACGGGCCGGTCAAGACCGACCATGTGCTCTTCATCGCAGCGGGCGCGTTCCACGTCTCGAAGGTGTCCGATCTGATCCCCGAATTGCAGGGCCGCTTCCCGGTGCGCGTCGAGCTGAAGCCGCTCACCGTGGAGGATTACAAGCGCATCCTGACGCAGCCCGAAAACGCGCTGATCCGTCAGTATCAGGCGCTGCTGGCCGTGGACAAGGTGGATCTGTCGTTCAATGAATCGGCGCTCGAGCTGATCGCCGAGCAGGCCTACGCCGCCAACGAGCAGATGGAAAACATCGGCGCGCGCCGGCTGCACACCGTGCTCGAGGAGCTGCTCAACGACATCGCCTTCAACGCGGGCGGCGGCGGTTGCCCCGAGGTGCGCGTCGAGGTGGATGCGGATTATGTTGCGCGGCAGATGAAGATCAAGGAACAGCCTGATCTGAAACGCTATATTCTCTAATTAAGCAGAGCGCGTCGGAGCAATATCCGGCGCGCTTTTTGCACTCTGTTCGTGAAAGCGGCGATTACCGCTGAAAACAGACCACAGTCCTGATAAGAGGCAAGGCGGGACGGTCTGCTCCACACGCTGGCCGCACCCGTTGAAACAGGAAACAGACTTTGGTCTTCAATTACAAAAAACAGACCGAAGTCCATACGCGAGTATATAAAAAAAGACCCGTCGGAGAAAATCCGATGGGTCTTGCCTTATGAAGGCGATTATGATTCAATATATTCGAAGGCCTGCTCGATATACTCGATTGTGCCGTCGGGTAGTATGAGCAGCGCGTCGAAGCGGGAAAAGCGCTCGGTCAGGCCGTTTTTCTGAAGGTAGATTGCGGCGGCCTTTGAAAGGCGCTTTTGTTTGGTGTAGCCGATGGCTTCATGAGGATCGGAGGACGAGCGCAGCTTGACCTCGACGAACACGATCATGTCGCCGATTTCCGCTACGACGTCGATCTCGCCGCCGCGCACGGTGAAATTGCGCGCGAGGATGCGGGCGTTTTTGCGCTCGACGAGGTATTTCACGGCGATGTCCTCGCCGATGCGGCCGACGGCGCGCGTGTTCATTCCGCGTCACCGCCCAGTATGCTGCGGATGAACGTGCGCCGGTGCTCCGGGCAGGGGCCGTATTTCTTCAGCGCGGCGATGTGCTCGGGCGTGCCGTAGCCCTTGTTGCGGGCAAAGCCGTACTCGGGGTATTTCGCGTCCAGCTCGATCATGTAGCGGTCGCGCGTCACCTTGGCGATGATCGAAGCCGCGGCGATCATATAGCTGATCGCGTCGCCGTGTATGATCGGCGTGGCGGGGCCGGGCAGATGCAGTCCCGTGACCGCGTCCACCAGAAAATGCGCGTTTTCAGCGGCGGCGGCGGCTTCCTCCATGGCGGCTTTCGTGGCGGCGAGTATGTTGATCTCGTCGATGACCTGCGGCGTGCGCCAGCCCGTGCGAACGTACTCGGCGCGCTCCATCAGCAGATCGTAGAGCTTTTCGCGTTTCTTTTCGGCGACTTTTTTAGAATCGTTCACGCCCAATACCAGCTTGTCCGGCGGCACGATGACGCACGCCGTTACGACCGGCCCGGCGAGCGGCCCGCGGCCCACTTCGTCC
>SFOF01000369.1 GCA_004552515.1 Clostridiales bacterium | reverse complement strand
TACAGCGCGGCGGCGCTGTTGTCTCCGGCCTGAGCGGCCGCCAGCAGCAGCTCCTGTCCGCGCGCCTCGCACACCGCGCTCAGGTCTGCCATCGCAAAGCCCGTCACGAGCTGCGGCACGTAGCCCAGCTCGGCCAGCCTCGCCATATAGGCCGCCGGGGATGCGCTCACCGCGGATACCCGCGTGCCGTCGCCGAGCTCGTATACGCGCATCACCACCGTGCAGCGCACCCCCTCCACGGTCTCCTCCGCAGCCTGCTCATCCGTCAGCACGCCCTCGCCCAGTGCAAGCAGCCTCCCCGGAAAGGCCACGCCGCTCACCTGCGCGCCGGTGCCCGGCTGCGCCGTTCCCGCCTGCGCAGGCGCCGCATCCTCCCCGCCTGCCAGCTGATAGACCATCGTCCCGTAAAACAGCGCGCCCAGAATCAGCGCGCAGACAAAGCCCAGCAGCGCAGTCAGTGCGCCGGCTGCGCGATTCTTTTTTCGCCTTCCCCGCATGCCTGTCCTCCTTGAGACATTCTGCGCCTAGTATACCACACCCGCGCGTCCTTTGCACCCTTTTTGCGGCGGATCAAGCGCCGGTTTTATCATCCTTCCATCCCTTTGGGAATTTCTCCCCACTTTGTTGCATTAAAATGCCTGTATTTCAAATTATTCCTCCATTTTATGTAAAAACTCGGCAGTTTCAGTCATCTTTCCTCCACCAGCCTGTGAGGCGGCTGGCTCGCCGTACCGGGCTGGCTGCCGGGCCTGCTGCTGGGCGCGGCGATGTTTGTCGGCCTGTTCGCCATGCTCATCGGCGAGCAGTTCAAGCAGGAAATCGAAACCGAGCAGCTCAATGAGGCCCTGCACCGCCGCAGGCCGATGGAATAACGCGCGCCCCAAAAAGGGCGCATCCCCCCGCAGCTATGCGCAGGGATGCGCCCTTTTTTCTGTTCTGATTATTCCTCGATGGCTTCCTCTGTCCGCTCCTCCTGCTGCACCTGCGTGCTCCCCGTCTCCCCCTCGATGGAATCGACGAACTGCCGGGCGATGCGCGGCGAGCAGCCGTTGTGGCTGACCGTCCACGCGCGGGCGCGCGGCAGCAGCGCATCCCAATCGTATTCGACGCCGCGCGCGTTAAGCAGTGCACGCACGATGGTGAAATACTCCTCCTGCGAGGGAGCTTGGAACGTGAGCCGCACGTCGAAGCGATCCGCGAGGGAGAACTTTTCCTCCATCGTGTCGCGCTCGTTCACGTCGTCCTGGCGCTCGGAGAAGCGCTGACGCACGATGTTGCGCCGGTTGCTCGTCGCGTAGACGACGACATTCGCGGGCCGCGCCTCGAGCCCTCCCTCGAGCACGGTCTTGAGCGCCGTGTACTCCGGGCAGGAGTCGCCGAAGGCGAGATCATCCACAAAGACGATGAACTTGCCCGGCTGCTCGCGCAGGATGGCGAAGATGGTCGGCAGGTTGGTCAGGTGTGCCAGCGGCACCTCGACGATGCGCAGCCCGTCCAGCCAGAAGCGGGTGAGCAGCGCCTTGACGGTTGCGCTCTTGCCGGTGCCCTTGTCGCCGTAGAGCAGGATGTTGCCCGCCTGACGGACCGAGAGCAGGCGGCGCGTGTTGTCCACCAGCACGCCGCGCTCACGCTCATAGAGCACCATATCCTCCAGCCGGATGGGATCGGGCTCCGCCACGCCGCGCAGCCCGAGCGGATAGCGCGGGCTTTCGCCCACCCATGTGCAGCCCGGATATCGGGCAAACAGCCCCGTGCCGTGCTTGCGGAAGAACGCCGCCACGCTCCGCGCGCCGCCGTCTTGCCGGGCATGCCCGCGCGCTCGCACAGCAGCACGAGCATCGCCGGATCGACAGCCGTCAGCCGCCCAAGCGCCTCCAGATCGTGCGCCAGCGCGCTGACGAGGCTGTAGGGCATCTTAAGACATGGCTTCCCGAGGGCTGCCGCATAAGCGTCAAGGCTGTAACAGGCATGGGAACGGACTTCACCGCAACCGCTGGCAAGGGCGGAGTGATAGACTTTTCGTTGCCCGAAAAGAACAGTTACGCGCTCTATCGCTATGAAATTATCTCGCACCGGTAATGCTGTCGGTTTAGTACAAAGGCTTTGTACCTAAAGTACAAGGGCTTTGTACTGTTGCTACAAAGGCTCTGTACTAACAGTACAACAGTGTTGTACAAATTGTACATGACGCTTGTACAAAATTTGTACTATTAAAATAATGGCTGATTTGGATTATTGAACTCTATAAAACCAAATGAAATGAAAAAGATA
>SFOF01000368.1 GCA_004552515.1 Clostridiales bacterium | reverse complement strand
GTAAACGGTGACAATTACGACGCCGACGTATTTGAAAAGATCGCGGCCGTAATGACCAGCGACGAGACCCGTCAGTGGATCAACGACAACTACAACGGCGCTGTTGTAGCTTATGTTCCCGCTGAGGACGCCGAGGCCACCGAAGCTCCTGCTACCGAAGCTCCTGCTACCGAAGGCTAATGGCTAATCCGCTCGGATGAATGACGGCGCAGTCGTTATGACTGCGCCGCTTGTTTTTTGTCTATATAAATCCGCGCCGCACGTTCTGGATGTGCGGCGCGGATTATGTTTTGGATTATTCACCTATCGTCAGCATGGAACTGTCGGGCAGTTTTATTTTGCCGGAAAGCTCGTACATGCCGCTGATCAGCGGCTTTACCTCATACTTGGCAAAGCCCGGCTGAGTGGGCTTTACGCCCAGCGCGTAGGCCATGTACAGGTACAGCGGCACCGCCGACCACGCGTGGCACAGACTGCCGCCGCGATCGAAGTCCCAGCCGCCCTGTTCGGTCTCCCAGAAGGTCGTCGCGCCCTGAGTGAGCATATCGCCCCACGTGCGCGCCACGCGAGCAAACGCCGTGCGCGAGTATTTATCGCCGGCGCTGAGCAGCGCGTCGAACAGGAATATGGAATAGCTGAGCGATACCGGCGGCAGCTTTTCGCTCGCAAGCAGCTCCAGCGCGCGCGCCCTATGCTCGGGCGAACACACGCCGCAGTACACGGCCAGCGCCTGCGTAAGCTCGCACTCATGCTGCATTTCGCCCCGCGCGGTTATATACGTATTGTACAGTCCGCGCTCTGCATTCCAGAACGCCGCGTCCGTGCGCGCGCTAAGTTCGTCCGCCGCGGCTGCGTAAGCATCCGCGCCATTTTCTCCCAGCAGCGCAATCATATGCGCAAGTCTGCGCGCGCATTCCGCCGCAAGCATGTTGAGCGGCGCATCGCAGCGGCCCGCAAACTCCTCGCTGGAATGACCCAGATGGCCGTCCAGACCCGGACGCCATTCGTAGAAATTCCAGTACTTCTTATCCACGTACACGGGAATAAGGCCCTTATCATCGCGGCGCGCGAGCATGGAATCCAGTATGCGGCGCGCGACGGGCAGCATTTCGCGCACAAAGTCCCTATCGCCGCTGAACATAAGGTATTCGTCCAGCGCAAGTATGAAGTCCAGGGAGAAGCTGGGTATGGTTACATAGCAGCGCGCCGGGGCGCACAGTTCGAGCAGTCCGTCCTCGCGCTGGCCAAGCGCCAGCAGGCGCAGGCTTGCGCGCGGCATATCATATTCGCCGAACGCGTAATAGCCGCACAGCATCTGGTTGCGCGAATCCATGGCGTAGAGCGCCTGTTCGCGCCACGGGCAGTCCTCGTAATGCGCGTGCAGGCACGCCGAGAGCGTGTCGCGGCACACGTCGTATATGCGGCTATGCAGCGCATCGGCGGTATGGAAAGAGGGGCTCATGTCGAGCGGATATTTCACCGGGCGCACGCCCGCGTAATTGAGCGTAAACCGCTTTGCGCCGACGAACAGCGTAATGTACCTCATACCTACACGGCGCAGTTCATACATGAAGCGGTTGCATCCTTTATGCGCGGCATAGCGCGCGGCGAAATTGCGGCCGCCTACGTATGTGCGCACGCGCTGGTCATCCATATGCTCGCCCCAGCCGATGAGCACTTCGCAGTCGGCGTCCACTTCAATGTCAAAATCGATAAAGCCCACGGTTTCGCGGCCGGTGTCAAGTGTAACGTATATGCCTGCGCAGTCGGACGACGCGTCCGCAGAGTAGCGCACGCCCACGCCCGGAAGGCTCGGCTGGGCTATGCTGCCGGTCATGTCGCGGCTTTCCCGGAACGCCATGGGCGCATACTGCATGGTCATACCTATTTCGTCGTTTTTAGGGCTGGGCCAGTAAACGCCCTGAGACGTTACGCGCATATTTGCGCGCGGCTCAAGCAGCATACGCTTTACGGGACGCACATGCAGTTCGGCGGGCATGTCGTTAACGAGCGCCGCATTTGTCCAGTTCTGCGTCTGCGGGCGCGCGTCGTATTCAAACGTATATCCCATCTGATGCGTAACGCGGTCGATCGCGCCGGATTTAAAGCCCGTGTCAGCAGTCACCTGCGTCGTTTCACAGCTGAACGCGAGTACATGGCCGCTTTGTGCGATTTCGTAAATCAGTCCCGGACGGCCCGCACGGTATACCGAACTGTCTATGACCTGGCAGTACGCGATTATGCGCAGTTCGTTTTTGCCGGGGCGCACGTATTTTGATACGTCGATC
>SFOF01000367.1 GCA_004552515.1 Clostridiales bacterium | reverse complement strand
GGGATACTTTTTGTGCGGCTTCATCGCGCCGGATTGCCGGGACTTATCTGTGAACCGGCGCATAATCCGCAAAGACCGGCCCTTTTGTCCGGACGGGAAGGCTGGTGGACAGGGAAAACATACTTTGGAAGCGGGGAGCGATATTATGAGCAAATACGCGCTGGGGATCGATTTTGGCACGCTGTCGGCGCGCGCGCTGCTGGTCGATGTGGAGAATGGCCGCGAGGCCGGTACGGCGGTCATGGACTATCCGCACGGCGTGCTGGACGAAGCGCTGCCGGACGGAACGCGCCTGCCGCCCGACTGGGCGCTCCAGCATCCGAACGACTATCTGGAGTGCCTGGGGCGCATTGTGCCGCAGGCGCTGGAGCAGGCGGGCGCGTGCCCGTGCGATGTGATCGGCGTGGGCGTGGACTTTACCACCTGCACGCTCATTCCCGTGACGGCGGACGGAACGCCGCTGTGCTGCAAGGCCGGCTTTGAGCATGAAAAATTCGCCTATCCGACGCTGTGGAAGCATCACGCGGCGCAGTCTCAGGCGACGCGCATGACCGAGATCGCCCGCGCGCGCCATGAGCGGTTCATCGAGGAGCGCGGCGGCCGGGTGGCCGCTGAGTGGGCGATTCCGAAAATCTGGCAGGCGCTGGAGGAAGCGCCGGAAATCTACGCGCAGATCGACCGCTATATCGAGGCGGGCGACTGGATGGTCATGCGGCTCACCGGCGCGGAGGCGCGCTCGAGCTGTCTGGCCGGCTACAAGGCGCTCTGGTCGAAGCGCGCGGGCTATCCGGACGATGCGTTTTTCGCCGCGCTCGATCCGGGGCTGGAGCATGTGATCGACGAGAAGCTCTCGCGCGATGTGCGCTTTGTGTGTACCCGCGCGGGCGTGCTGACCGATGAGGGCGCGGCGCTGACCGGCCTTCTGCCCGGAACGCCCGTGGCCGTGGCTCATTCGGACGCGCACGTCGCTCTGCCCGCGGCGGGCATTACCGGCAAGGGTGTGATGCTGCTGGTGCTGGGCACGTCGGGCTGCCAGATCGTCATGGACGACGCGGAAAGGGAGGTTCCGGGCATCTGCGGCGTGGTGGAGGACGGCGTGATTCCGGGGCTGTTCGGTTACGAGGCGGGGCAGTGCTGTCTGGGCGATCATTTCGGCTGGTTTGTGGACAACTGCGTGCCCGCGTCCTATGCGCGCGAGGCCGAGAGGCTGGGCGTGAGCGTTCATCAGCTGCTCACGGAGCGGGCGCGCGCCTTAAAGCCGGGCGAGAGCGGCCTGATCGCGCTCGACTGGTGGAACGGCAACCGCTCCGTGCTGGTGGACGCGGATCTGACCGGCCTGATCGTCGGCCTGACGCTGGCCACGAAGCCGGAGGACATTTATCGCGCGCTGATCGAGGCCACCGCCTACGGCACGCGCGTCATCATTGAAAATTTCGAGAAGCACGGCGTTGAGGTCAAAGAATTGCGGGCGTGCGGCGGCATTGCGCAGAAGAACGATCTGCTGATGCAGATTTACGCGGACGTGCTGGGCCGCGAGATCCGCGTGGCGCGCTCCGCTCAGACCACGGCGCTGGGCAGCGCGATGATGGGCGCTGTGGCGGCGGGCGCTGAAAGCGGCGGCTACGACGATATTGCGGACGCGGCGGCGCATATGGCCGGCGTGCGCGAGGGCGCGTACAGGCCGGACACGGCGGCGCACGCGGTTTACGACGCGCTTTATCGCGAATATGTCGCGCTGCACGATCTCTTCGGGCGCGGCGGCAGCGACGTGATGAAGCGGCTCAAGGAAATTCGGGGGCGCGCGCATGGATAAGCGTTTGGCGGCGCTGTTTACGGTTTTGACGCTGGCGTTTATGCTGGGCGCGTCGGCGATCGCGCGGCATGGGACGGCGAGCGGTGTGTCCTCGTCCGGCTATCCGGCGCTGAGCAGCGCGGAGAACACGCTCTGCCGCGTGGAGCATGGCGCGGTGCAGATCAACGTCAACGCCGCCGATGAGGAAACGCTCATGCTGCTGCCCGGCGTGGGCGAGAAGCTGGCCGCGCGCATCGTCGCCTATCGCGAGGCGCACGGCGCGTTTGAGGGCGTCGAGGAACTCACGAACGTCGAGGGGCTGGGCGCGGGTAAGCTCAGCGCCCTGCGCGATGAGATTTACTGCGGGCCGGCGGGATAGCGTGCTTTCGACGGGCAGGCTTCGAAAGGCTCGGGAGCGTGTTCCGAAAATCGTCCGGATGGACGTTTCTACTCATTAAGGTATGAAAAAGCCGTTTCTCTCGAAAGAGGGGGAAACGGC
>SFOF01000366.1 GCA_004552515.1 Clostridiales bacterium | reverse complement strand
TGCAGCCAAAGTTAACAAACTTTCACTTCGCCAGCCCAACAACCACCCGTCCGCCGCCACTCCCGCGCCACAAAACCATGATACCATATATCAGCCAAAGCGCCCTCCAACATACCCCCAAGCAGCCCTCGGAATCAGTCACCCCAAAGTGTAATTCCTAGCGCTGCCCACCGGGTATCACCTCGCCAATCTCATGCGCAAATCCCAACATCTTGCGCGTCAGCCCTCCGCGTGCGCTTGACACGCGCTCCGGCAAATTGTAAAATAATAAAAAATGCCGAAAGAAGGGCTATAAATTGAAGAGGCTTTTTGCGCTGACGCTGGCACTTATGCTGCTCGTTTTCTGCGCGCCCGCTTTGCCCGCGCAGGCGGACGGCACTGCAACCACCGTCATGATGTACATGTGCGGCACCGACCTGCAGTCCGATTGCGTGATGGACATGTACGAGATGTGCGAGGCCAGCTTCTCCGACGACATCAATATAATCGTTCAGGCGGGCGGCGCGTCCCAGTGGGACGACGGCGACTTAACGCCCAACACGATCAACCGCTTCCGCATAAAGGACGGCGGCTTCTACGATCTGGAGGACATCGGCTGGAGCAGCATGGGCGACCAGCAGACGCTTTACGACTACATATCGTGGGCTTACGAGTCGTTCCCGGCGGACAGGTACGTGCTGATACTCTGGGATCACGGCGGCGGGTCGGCTACCGGCGTATGCTTTGACGAAACGGCAAACGATGACTACCTCAGCATACACGAAATAAACGACGCGCTGTACGAGTACGCCGAGTATAACCCCAATTTCCGTCTGGACATAATCGGCTTCGACGCGTGCCTTATGGCCACGTATGAGGCGGCGGCGCACATGCGCTACTATGCCGACTATATGGTCGCCAGCGAGGAGCTGGAGCCGGGCAACGGCTGGTATTACAGCGGCTGGCTGGAAGCGCTCAGCGACAACCCCGGTATGGATAATCAGGCATTGGGCGTGGCGATGGCCGACGCTTACATGGAGGACTGCCTCAACACCGACCCCAACCAGTACCTCAGCATGAGCGTGATCTACCTGCCCGCGATGAAAGGCGTGGTCAACGCGATGGAGAGCTATGCCGCGTATCTGGCACAGGCGCTCGACGCGGGCGAGCTGTCCACGTTCAGCCGCGCGCGCAGCCGCATGTACTCATTCGGCGAATACTACGATGCGTCGTCCGACATGGTGGACATGATGGCGCTGATCGATTCCACGCGCCAGTTCGCGCCGCAGACCGCGGACGTGCTGGAAAGCGCGTATAAGAAGGCCGTGCGCTACAACGTGGGCACCGACATGTTCGACTACCTGACCGGCCTGAGCATACTTTTCCCGGCCGAGGGCATCGACGACGAATATTACGACTGCCAGGAAACGTATCCTAATTATACCACGCTGGTTCAGGGCTATACCACACTCCGGCTGGGCGGCAATTACGTGTTCAACATGGACGCGCCGCAGCAGCTCACCGTATCCACCGCCAACAACGTATTCACCGGCGACATGACCAGCACAGTGTTCCTGCCCTCCGGCTCGTTCGTCGCGTATGAGGAAGATGTGGAGGCGCCGGACGACATTACCGCCGGCTTGCCCGACGTCGAATCCTCGCTGGACGCCTCCTATGTGGGCACGATCGTGCCCGCCGCGTCCGATACCGTGCTCAGCGGCGATTGGGGGCAGAGCGCCGATTCCGACGCGGTATACGCCTGCTCAATGACGCTGGATCAGGACGCGCTCGCCAACCTAAGCATGGTCGAGGGTCTTTTGTATCTTGACCTCAGCGACGACGAGGACACCTACTTTGTCGAGCTGGGCTCCATGCAGAACGCCGGTATCAACTGGCAGACAGGCGAAATCGTGAGCCAGTTTGACGGCACATGGCCTATGCTGGACGAGCAGCTGGTGGTGCTGTACGACCAGCTGGTCAACGGCGGCATTCGCCGCAGCATAATCCCGGTGCGCCGCAACGGCGAGGAGGGCTACCTGCTGGTATCGCGCAACGAGGCTCAGGGCGAATGGGTGGTCGTGGGCTTCAGCATAGGCTATGACGAAAACGGCCTGCCCGCGCGCGGCAGCCAGCGCCTTGAGCCGGGCGACGAGATCATACCTACCTATCCCATGCTGTATCTGGATACGGACGGCGAGATGCATGACGCGAGTTTCGACGGCGACCCCATAATCGTGGACGAGGATGGCAATATTCCGTTTGAGTTCATATCGCTGGACGGCGGCGACGCGGATTACCTGTACTGCTTCCAG